>JAIKVO010000027.1 GCA_024685655.1 Treponemataceae bacterium | reverse complement strand
AAAATTACTGCTCTCGATACTGCAACAAGTTCTTTCTTCAGTCATCAGGATCCTGCAATGGTGGAATGGTTCGTAAAAATGGTTGAAGAGAGGAAGAAGCAGCAGGATTCTTCAAAAGAAAAGAAGGCATGGTAGAAAAGCAAAGAAATCAGTTATGATGTTCCCCGTGATGGTTACACTTAGCTTCAAAGTTTGGCTGTAACCTGGGGACATATTCAACACATCCTATTTAAGTTATTAGCTTCTTATAAAACCCTTGTCCTGTTCAGGAATTTTATCATCAGAAACAAATCGTTCGATTGTCATGTGCAGGTCATACTTTTCACGGAGCTCTGCTATTGTTTTCATCATTGGGGTAGCGTGGTGCAAATCAATTGCTTGTTGATTTTCCCAGGAGTCGATTAAGAGAATGGTGTCATTTTCGTCGTCGGCAGTTTCGCCAAAAGGCAGGTAGTATTCATAACGAAGATTTCCTTTTTCTGCGCGGATTTTTTCAACTGTTCCGCTTGAAATCATTTCGCGGGCAAAGGCCTGGGCTGATCCATTTTTTCCTGTGTAACGAAGATTTACTGTGATGGCCATTCTACTTCTCCTGATTTATCGATTCTTTTTTTAATCTTGATGCTATTAAATGTGAAATTGTAGCAAATAATATGATAATAGAAATATAGTCCAAGGCAAAGAGAATGTAGCCGCGTTCAAAATCAAAAAAGAAAAACTGCTGACGAAGGATAAGATACTTCCAGACTCCGCGCGTTAGCAAGCCGCGGAACGCCCGACCCCGGCGGGCAGTTTGCTGACCGGCGGGGATGCGCCCGGTCGTTCGGGCACATGTTTTATTTGATTTCAACGACCCAGACGTTCGGGCAACATCCATGATGCCCGAACTTACCGAGTTTTGTGCAGAAGCGCACAAAACTCATCAGTTTTTGTGTGCGTCCCTGCACACAGTTTTTTTTATTTAATCTCGTAAATCCAACCCTTAGGTGCTTCGAGGCGGCCCATCTGAATACCGGTGAGCGTGTCGTAAAGCTTTGCCAGGACTGGTCCCATCTCGTCTTTGCCATCGTTGTAGACGATTTCTTTGCCGTGGTCGTTAATCTTTCCAATCGGAGAGATAACAGCCGCTGTACCGCAAAGACCGCACTCAACGAAATCAGCAAGTTCGTTCTTGTTGATCTTTCTTTCCTCAACTTCCATACCGCAGTAGTCTTTTGCAACTGTAAGGAGAGAGCGGCGTGTGATTGAAGGAAGAATAGAGTCTGATTTTGGTGTTACGAGCTTTCCGTCTTTTGTTACGAAAAGGATGTTTGCGCCACCAGTTTCCTCTATATAAGTATGTGTAGCCGGGTCTGTGTACATGTTCTCGGCGAATCCGCACTTATGAGCGTCAACGATGTTGTAAAGGCTCATTGCGTAGTTGAGTCCAGCCTTGATGTCACCTGTTCCGTGAGGAGCGGCGCGGTCAAGGTCAGAAAGACGCACTGTAATCGGTTTTACGCCACCTTTGAAGTATGGTCCAACCGGTGTTACAAGAATGCGGAACTGATATTCGTCTGCCGGTTTTACTCCGATAACTGGGCTTGAACCGAACATATATGGGCGGATATAAAGTGTTGCGCCTGTTCCATAAGGTGGAACGTAATCTATGTTTGCCTTAACTACGTCAAGAACAGCCTGAATGAATCTTTCTTTTGGGAAAACAGGCATTTCAAGGCGGCGGCATGAGTTTTCCATGCGCTCACCGTTAAGGTCCGGGCGGAATGTTACGATTTTTCCGTCCTGTGTTGTATATGCTTTAAGTCCTTCAAAACATGTCTGCGCATACTGAAGAACACCTGCACACTCTGAAATCACAACTTTATCGTCATCTGTAAGTGCACCGTTGTCCCATGCACCGTTTTTGAAGTTTGCTACGAATCTTTTTGCAGTCTTTATATAGCCGAAAGAAAGATTTGACCAGTCGAGATTAACATTGCTCATTATTTGCCTCCTGATTAGAACGACTTAATTAATACTTAATAATCTTAAACCATATTAAAAATTCTTGCAAGTAGACGTTACGAAATAGGTGATGCCATTCAAGAAAATGGTTTCTGAAAATAAACGTTTCCTTAAATCCGAAAGAAAAAATTCGTTTAGAGCATTGTTTTCATAAGACAATGAATAAAAATCATGGTAACATGTTCACAGATTGTTTTAGGACAAATGTCCTTTTATTGATTTCTCGGAGGTTAAAATGAAGAAAATCAGTTTACTTATCGTTTTTTTAGCGGCAGTTTTTATGCTGACATCATGTTTAAGTGATGATGGTGTTCTTACTGCAAGGAAGTCTCTTACAATGCCAGCAGGGGTAGCAAATATTCCTGCAGGTTCTACGCTCGCAATCACTGTATCACCACATTTTGGAATTACTGAACCGCCAGCTGATATTGATCAGCCGTTCACCAATACATGGGAAAAAGAACCGGAATTTAATGAGTGGTTCTCTATTGCTGGTGGTGCTACGGAAGGACGCATCGACAGCTTTGCATTCGTTAGAGGCGGTGCTGATGCAGATTTCATTAAAGAGCAGGCTGAGGCTATTTTCGAGTATTACCTGACGGCAGAGACAGGTATTTATTTCCAGCCGAGCAAAGATGAAAAACAGAAAGCTCTTTTCTCAACAGCTCCTGCAGATTTTAACTACGAGACATGGCCTTATGAGCCTGTCCTGGTTGCTGGTGGTGAGCCGCTTGTTCCTGCATTTGTAATGGCAGATGATCCTGCAACAGCTGATTACACTCTTGATGTTTACTACAGCTTCGATGGTGATGCTAATCAGGTTACGGAGTTTGAGCAGGGCGACACAATGTTCAAAGATTACTGGGATGAGAACAAGAGAAATCTGAAGAAGACCGGTGATGTTTACCTGTACTACAAAGTTCTTACAAACTACAAGCTTATCAATAACGCAACAGGCGAAGTTGTTTGTGAAGCTATGACAGAGCAGGGCGATGCAAACATCAAGAAATATTCAACATATCTTATTTCTGGAACACAGTTCATCGGAAACTCAGATGATGCTGCAGCACTTCTTAATGCATACGATTTCAAGGACAAGGCTGTTGATTTGGTAATCGAGTCTATCCAGAACGTTATTCCTTGCCTCAGAGTTCTGTGGTACTGCAATGCAGACGATATGACTGTTGTATATCCAGAGACAACTGCTGAGTAATTAATTCTCGTACCTGTATAGGAATGAGCGAAAAGCCGCATTTCACGTTTTGTTGGAGTGCGGCTTTTTTTTCGTCTTTTTAAGAAACATAATTTAAAAAATGGAAATTTCTTGCTTTTTGCGCTATTTTACCATAGTGCAGGTAACACTTTTTTATTCCCATAGTGTTTGAATTTATGAAAACAGGAACATTGCGCAATGAGAAAAAATAATGATGCGGTAACAATAGATGATTTTGCCGCGTTATATGAAAAATACGGACCGATGGTTCTACGTCGTTGCCGTTTTTTACTGAAAGATGAAGAAAAGGCCCTGGATGCAATGCAGGATGTGTTTGTCCGGATTCTTGAGAAACGGACGACAATTTCTTCTGTTTGTTCCAGTCTTTTTTATACGGTTGCCACCCGTGTCTGCCTTAATAAAATTAGGGCAGACAAAATAAGGTCAGGCCCGTCTGTAGAAAACCTCGTGATTGAGATTGCCGACAATGTGACAGCTAATCATGAGGAAGTTGCAGATACATCTGCTCTTCTTGACGTTATTTTTTCGGAAACGAAAGAAGACACAAGGGAGATGGCAGTCCTTCATTATGTTGACGGTTATACGCTTGAAGAGACTGCTGAAAAAATGAATATGTCCGTATCTGGAGTTCGTAAAAGACTTTCTGTGTTGAGGACAAAAGCCCTTGCCTGTGTAACGATGGTAACGGCTGTTTTTTATGGATTTGCGAATATTGGCAGGAGATAAGTGCTATGGGAAAAAGAACTAGAATTCTTGAACAAATTAAAGCCGGGGAGCTTCCCGCTTCTGAGTACGCCAAAATTTCAGGAGACACAGGCAGAAATCTTTTTGAGGAGTTATCTGCGCTTGAAGAATCTGACAGAGAGATACTTGCGGCATATCCGGTTTCTGCGATGCAGTCTGCGGTTGCGGCAAAACTTGCCAGCTCCAAATTTAACAGGCCGCATTTCAACTGGAATGTTCAAAGGCTTATTGCCTGTGCGGCGGTTTTTTGTCTTGTGATGATGGTGCCTTTCTTTGTTACGAAAAGAAGTGCCGCTAAAATGTCCGACGCTGTAGGCATTTCTATTGCGGAGGCTACCGATGAAAGCCGTGCTAAAGGTGTCGGTTCACGCATGTATCTCTATAAAAAAGTGGGAGACCAAGCGGTAAAGCTTTCTGACAGCGACAGCGTTTCTGAAGGCGACATTATTCAGATAAGCTATATTGCGGCCGGTGCAAAATACGGAGCCATTGTTTCCATAGATGGTAACGGCGTTGTTACGCAGCATTATCCGGAGTACGGTTATACTTCAGCTCTTCTTGAGACGAACGGCGAGATTCCGCTTGATTATTCATACAAACTTGACGATGCACCGTCTTTTGAGCGTTTCTTGTTGATAACTGGAGATAAACCTTTTACATTGAGTGGTATTGTAGATGCTGTTGATTCTTTTTCTAATAAAAATATGTCCCTTAAAGCAGATTTTTCAAAGTATCTTCCAAAAAACACAAAGTTAACGGAACTTCTGCTTCTTAAAAAATAAACACCTGAGGAGATGAGCTATGAAGACGATAAAAAATATTCCGGCAGTATTGCTGATTCTAATAATCTGTTCGGGCAGTATATTTGCTGCCGAGGCAAGCGGAGCGTCCATTGAGCGTTATGCGTTGTATGTAGCATCGAACAGGGGCGGCGAGGGCCGGGAAACTCTTAAATATGCTGGAACAGATGCCGAGAGCCTTGCAAAAACAATGATTGAAATTGGTGGAGTAAGAAAGCAGAATAGTTTTATTCTTGTTGACTCTACCCGCGATGAAATTGAGGGTGCGTTCGATAACATCACTTCGATAATTGAGCGCAACAGATACAAGGCAAAGAGGGTTGAGTTCCTGTTCTATTATTCAGGTCATTCTGATGAGGAATCTTTGCTTTTAGGAAATGAAAGATACGGATATTCCGACCTGAAAGCCGATATATCCAGTGTTCCAAGTGATATTCACGTGGTAATGCTTGATTCTTGCTTTTCAGGAAACTTTATAAGGGCAAAGGGTGGTTCCCGTCAGAAGTCGTTCCTTATGGACGATGCTTCCGTGGTTCAGGGGCATGCATACCTTTCTTCCAGTTCCGAAAGTGAAAGTTCACAGGAGTCGGACCTTATAGGAGCCTCCTATTTTACGCACTCGCTTATAACAGGACTCCGTGGAGCCGCTGATACATCGGGTGACAACAGGGTTTCTCTTAACGAGCTTTATTACTACGCTTTTAACGACACTCTCGCTAATACAGAGACTTCAGTCATAGGTCCTCAGCATCCTTCCTTCAACATAACACTTGTTGGTTCAGGAGACTTGGTGCTTACAGATCTTTCTGACGCAGAGTCCATGATTATTCTTCCTGCTGAGGCAGAGGGCAAATATATAGTAAGAACTTTGGACGGCAAGCTTGCCTCTGAGGTGAATAAAATACGCGGAAGCCAGCTTTCTGTGGCATTACCAGCAGGGTATTACTCTGTTACGGTCGTTACTCCTGTAAGCACAGGTCAGACTAATATCCGTCTTACAGCAGGAAACTCGTTCAAGCTCGCTTCTGACGGAATAACTCAGATTCCGCTTACGGAGGGTGTTGCTCGTGGAGGTGCCGTTCTGACGGAGGCCGTGGTTGACGCTTCTCTTGGTGTGGCAGAAGTCGCTGCAACAGCGGGCGTAGCTTCAGTTGCAAGTGGAATGGCAGTATCTAGTGCTTCCAGAGTTTTTGGATACGACAATACTCTGCTTGATGAGGAAGAAAGGCGTATTCTTGAAAGAGCCAGAAAAAATGCGTCGCGTTCATCCAAGACAAGCACTTACGATGATGAATACGATGAGGTTGATGATACTGCTTATTCCGATTCAGTAGTATACGACCCAATTTCTGTAGCTGTTTTGCCGGGAATCTATATTCCGGAAGATTATGATAATGTCAATTTTGGCCTTGGTTCCATATCGATAAACAATGACAGAGTTCGTGGTTTTCAGGTTTCTGGTTTTATGGGAACAATCAAAAAGGAATTGTCCGGTATTCAGGTTTCTGGCTTTATGAACAAACTGAACGGAACAGGAAGCGGAATTATGATAAGCGGTGCTCTTAACATAACGAAGAACAATTTCCGTGGAATTCAGTACGCAGGATTCGCTAATTTCAACAGCGGAGATATGCGTGGAACACAGATTGCCGGATTCATGAACCGTACTGCTGGAAAACTCAATGGTATTCAGATTGCTGGATTCCTGAATATTGCTGGTAATGTGCAAGGCTCACAGATTGGTTTCATAAATATAGCCGATTCTTGTTCCGGTGCTTCAATTGGTGTGTTCAACTTTATAAAGAACGGAATAAACTCTTTCTCTGTATTTTTTGAGAACAAAGATACGGGATTGCAGTATCAGGGTGGAACAAAAGCGTTCTTCACAACTTTCTTGGCCAGTTCAATAACTCCCAAGGATGAGGATAAATCTGTTGTTTTGGGATATGGAATTGGAACTCAGGTAGGAGGAAGCTTCATCAATTTTGACATTGAGGTTTTCGGAAAATATGTTGTTGACCCCGATTATATAGAGTCAACTGGAAAGAATATAGAGAGCCTGCAAGAGCTGAATGATTTCTTTTCAAAAACTTTTTATCCGTCTGGAAGGTTAACGGCAAACATGCGTTTCGGAAGCCACTTCGGTATATTTGCTTCTTTCAATGCTGATTTAAAAGTCAACGGTTGGAACAGCAAAGCGTTTGACTATTGGAACGGTGATGCGAAGATATTTAATTTTCCTGTTGATGGCCATAACTGTTCGCTCAGAACATACTGGACGTTCGGTTTAAAGTTCTAGACGAACCTGCAACTGCATTGCGTGCCTCCTTGCAAAACTGATATAATTCAGAAAGCTAGGAGGCATTCATTTTATGAACCATCTTTTTACAAAAAAAGATATATGGTCGTTAGTATGGCCTCTTATGATAGAGCAGCTGCTGGCAATAACCCTCGGTATTGCGGACATTATTATGGTCGCTACCCTCGGCGAATCGGCTGTTTCTGGTGTCTCTCTCGTTGATTCAATCTTCATCTTCATAAATCAGCTTTTCGCAGCCCTTGCTACGGGCGGTTCTGTCGTTTGTTCGCAGTATATCGGGAAGGGAAGTCCAGAGCTTGCTTCAAAAACAGCAAAACAGCTTCTTATAACGGTTTTTGTGAGTGCCGCCGTTGTTGCCGCTATCGGGTTTTTCAGCATGAACGGTCTTCTTGGCGCGCTTTTCGGCAACATAGAGCCTGATGTAATGCAGAATGCAAGCACTTACTTTTTCTGGATGCTCGTGGGGCTTCCTTCTGTGGCTGTGTATAATGCTTGTGCCGCGCTTTTCCGTGCTCAGCGGAATTCGCGGATTTCAATGTTCACAGGCTTTGTAATAAATGTGCTGAACATCGGCGGCAACGCGATAATGCTGTACGGACTGCACTCTGGGGTTGAGGGTGTCGCTATACCGACGTTTATTGCGCGGACGACGGCTGCGGTGATACTTTTGGTTTTGTTGTATGAGCCACGCCGGAACCAGATTTTTTCGATTAAAGGAATTATTCGGACGAAGCCGGATGTTTATCTTATCAAAAAGATTTTGCAGATTGGCGTACCGAACGGTCTTGAGAACAGCATGTTCCAGCTTGGAAAGATTCTTGTAATAACGCTTGTTGCGACTTTTGGAACAGGAGCGATTGCGGCCAATGCGGCATCGAACACGATTTCCGCTTTTGAGGTTTTGCCTGCATCTTCTATCGGACTGGCGATGCTGACCGTGATAGGGCAGTGCATGGGCGCAAAAAGACCCGACGAGGCTGTGTATTACACAAAACGGATGATGGCGGCAGCTTACATCAGTATGGCGGCGCTTAACGTACCGCTTTTGCTTTCGGCACGGTGGCTGATCGGGCTTTACGGTATGTCGCCCGAAACGACGGAGCTTGGCTGGCAAATGTTGATGTGTCACGGTCTTACAGGCATCGTTTTTTGGCCGGCATCTTTTACGCTGCCGAACGCTCTCCGCGCCGCGAATGACGCGCGTTACACGATGATTGTGTCGCTTATTTCGATGTGGACGGTGCGCGTGGGACTTAGCTATGTGTATGCGAACACGTTCGGATTAGGCGCGTTCGGCGTTTGGGTCGCAATGTCAACGGACTGGGTTTTCCGCGGCTTGTTTTTCGTGATTCGGTTCAAGAGCGGAAAGTGGAAGAACCGCCAGCTTGTTTGATTTATTGCGTTGGTTCGGGCTGCGCGATTTTTGTGCTGGTAGAAGTTTTGCGGCGCTTTGCGCGATAAAATAGGAGATTTACTGCGTATGTTAAGTTACAGACACGCTTTTCATGCGGGAAACCATGCGGATATCCTGAAACATTCGATGCTCGTGCTGATTTTGAAGAGCCTTCAAAAAAAGGATAAGCCGTACACGCTTATAGATACTCATGCCGGAGCTGGCATCTACACGCTTGATGACGAGCGCGCCGTCAAAACTGGTGAGGCAGAGGCAGGAATCGTAAGGCTTTTGCGGTGCGCTGGCGAAAGGCCGGAGTCTGTGCCTGAGGAACTTTTACCGTATTTGGATTTGTGTAGGGCGTATGAGAAAGACGGGCGGTATCCCGGCTCTCCGGAGATTATGCGGAACTTTTTGCGTCCGGTGGCTCCGGCGGCGACTGGTTCAGCGAAGTCTGGAACTGCGCCCGTGTCCCTTGCGCAAGACAAGCTCGTGCTTATGGAGCTTCATAACACTGAGATAGACGTTCTGCGTATCAACATGAAGCGCGGTTCGGACAGCTCGCGAATAAACATACACCACCGTGACGCATACGCGGCGATGTCGGCTCTTGTGCCGCCAGAACCGAAACGTGGGCTTCTTTTAATGGATCCCAGTTACGAGGTTGACAGCGACTACACGAATGTTATCGACTCACTGCGAACCGCGCATCGTCGCTGGACATCTGGTGTTATCTGCCTTTGGTATCCGCTTTTAAAACGCCGTGTCGCGGAGACGGCGCAGCTAAAAGCCGCGCTTCGGGATGCCGCGGCAGAAACCCCGTGCAGTTTTATGACGGCAGAACTTGTCATTGATGACGAAGAGAATGAAGCAGGGCTTTACGGTTCCGGCATGGCAGTGATAAATCCACCGTGGCATCTGGACGACAGTATGAGAAAGACGCTGCTGTATCTGGCTTCGGTTCTTGGCGTTAAGAAGACCGGCTCGGATGCTGCGTCAGACGCAGGATTTGCGCCAGACGGTGCGCAAAACGCAAGTTTCGGCTCGTGGAACGTGGACATGTACGCCGTGTAGATTGTGGTGCGTGGTTGGGCGCAAATAGTCGCAAATATTACAAAACGGAAAAACCGTGATATTGCTTTATCAGCAATAATAAGAAATCTTTGAAAATGTTTCTTTCCACTTTTGTTCAATTTCAGGAATACGCATTTCTATAATGCGAATGATATTATTCAGTGTTGCTGGCGGGATATTTGATTTGTTGTTTGCAAGTGAACAGTGCCCGTTTTTTGTAATCCATATTTTCGTAGCATTTTTAATTGGTTTCCCTTGCGAGACATGTACATGAATAGGTTCCAACGGTAAGCTTTCATCAAGCCAAAAATAAACCCAGTATGAACCTATTTTAAAAACCTGAGGCATTATCAAATCCTCCTGTCTGAGAAAACTCTAAAATCAAATGTTTTTCGGAATCAACGAGTTCTTTCAGATAATTCAGTTCAGAATCTGTATAGCCAAATATATCTGTCCACTCTCTTTGGGGTAACCAGCAAGTTGCATGTTTAAAACAAAGTTTTTCATCGGGAGTTTCAATAGAAACCTTTACGCGACCGTCAGGCTGCATTTCAGAATGCACTATTTCGGTTTCATCATTTAATGTCATAAAGGGATAAACCATAATGCCTCCTAAATAATTATATCATACGATTTAATTTGTTGAAAGAAAACTTTCGATAGTGTTCATTGTATCGCAAACATTTTTACGAAGTTGTTTCATGAGTTGTTTTGTTTTCTTGCTGTCAAAACTTACTGTTTCATTTTGAGGTAAAAGAAGTTCGTAAGGTTCAACGTCTAAAGCCTCTGCAATCTTTGCGAACGTGTCAAAAGTCCCTGTTTTCTTGTGGTTTTCTATTTCACTCAAAAAGCCTGGGCTTATCTCTGCTTTTTCAGAAAGCACGTCTTGGCTCATGTTTTTTGAGAGCCGGATTCTCTTTATGTTATCCCCGTATAAATTACCTAACTCAATTGAATTCATGCTTTTGATTAGAACATCAAAAGATATAGTTCTGAATATGCAAAAAGAGTTGAAAATTCTCTAAACATGAATTATATTCTCTAATAGCAAAGTTTATAAGCGAATAAACTAATCATAATGAGATTATTGTTCGCAATATGCTGGTAATGCATGAAGGAGTTTTTATGAAAAAGGTAAAATCTTTTACACTGTTGCTTTTTGTTTTCACAATTGTGTGTAGTTTAATTTCTTGTGGTGGATCAAAAATCAATAAGGAGTATTATGTAATTCACACTGAAAGTGATAGTTATAGAAGCAAAGGGATGTATGACACATATTATCA
>JAIKVO010000219.1 GCA_024685655.1 Treponemataceae bacterium | reverse complement strand
ATGGATGCAATGGAGATCCAGGAGAGTAAAAAAACAAAAAAACAATCTATAAAAACAAAATTTGTTTTAGCAATTATAGGTCTTTCCATAATAGTAGGCGGAGGGCTTATACTTTCCAGCATAATTCTTATAACGAATTCTTTGGAAGACTATTTCGCAGAGACGATAAGTGATAAAGTTTCATCATTCTATACCGACTACAACGAGCGGGGCGCACGGCTTTATAACTTCCTTACCTTGGTGAATAATTCTGATGATTTTTCGGAGCTTATTCAGGAAGGTAACAAGATGAAAATCTCAAATTATCTTTCCAAGTACGCTAATGCAGCTTCTGTTACTTCGGTTCATGTTTTGGATAATAATGGTGCTGTTATTTATTCAACGGATGAAGCCCGTATTGGAAGTACCAGCATTAAGAATACCTCTGCATTCTCATCGGCTAATGTTTCAAGTCCGATGTACAAAGTCTGCACAATCGATGAGAGTGTAGCGTATGTCGCAATAAATAGAATCGATGTTTATGAGATAGATTTCCACGGATACCTTGTCTTTGAGGATGTTCTTTCTTCGGATAAGACTGTTGATTATTACAAATCTTTGCTTGGCGCGGAGTTTACCGTATTCTACGATGATACTCGAATCGCGACTTCTATAAAAAACGATGCCGGAAAGCGTATCGTCGGCACTAAACTGAACAATGATGCTATCTATACAGCGGTATACGATAAAAATGAAGTATATCATGGAAGAAACGTTATCAACGGAGAAAATTACGTAACGGCTTATATTCCTGCGATAAATGAGAGCAAAAAGGAGCGTGCGATTTTTTTTATCGGTCTTCCTGTTCATATCATACAGGAGACCGTTTATTCGGTAATCAATGTGATTATCCCGGTTATCATAGTGTTCTGTGTGCTTCTTGTTGTTGTTACTGTTCTGCTTTTACGCAGGGTTGTTTTGTTGCCGTTGAACAGGGCTTCTGTCGCTATCCATCATTTGGCAGATGATTCTGAGGAAGCTGATCTGACGTACCGCATCGATTTGCATTCTAATGATGAGATTGGTCGGCTGACGCGGGATATTGATATCTTCCTTAGCCGTCAGCAGTCGCTTATACAGGAACTTAAGGTTGCAGAAGAGTCGCTTGACCAGATAGGCAATAATCTTGGAACTTCGTCGCAGGAGACAGCGGGTGCAATCTCGCAGATTATGGCGAATATTGAAGGTGTTAAGAAACAGACGGAAAATCAGATGTCTGCTGTAAACCAGGCAAATGATGAGATGAGCAACTCTATGCAGCAAGTGAGAATGCTTGACAGTCTTATTGAAAACCAGAGTGCCGGAATTGTTGAGTCTTCATCGGCGATTGAGGAAATGGTAGGAAATATTGCGGCTGTTTCGAACACTGTAAAGAAAATGAACGGTGAGTTTGAGGAACTTACAAGTGTTACGGAAGTTGGTCAGAGCAAACAGTCTGAGGTTGATGCCAAAGTTACAGAAATGTCAGAGCAGTCAAAGCTTTTGATGGAAGCAAACTCTGTTATTACGCGTATTGCGTCACAGACGAACCTGCTTGCAATGAACGCCGCCATCGAGGCAGCTCATGCGGGCGAGGCTGGAGCCGGTTTCTCTGTTGTCGCCGACGAAATACGTACACTTGCGGAAAACTCCAGTAAGCAGTCGCGCACGATCGGACAGGAGCTTAAGAATATCTCCAAGACAATTGGCGAGGTTGTTTCGTCGTCGCAACAGTCTAGGGCTGCGTTCACTACGATTACAGAGAAACTTTCCGATACAGGCAGGCTTGTTCGTGAGATTGATCAGGCTATGACCGAGCAAGACGCAGCTTCTAAGCAGGTTCTGGAAGCGCTTCGTGATGTGAACAATTCGACTAGCCAGGTACAGACAACGGCGAAAGATATGCATGATGCGACAAATAAGGTTCATTCGCAGATGCAGAGCGTTACGATGACGGCTGAAACTGTTCTTAGCAGCATGGACGAGATGAGTGCGGGCGCCGTCCAGATTAATCGTTCGGCGCAAGGCGTTTCGGACATGGCGAACGAGACTCGTGAGAATATCCGCGGAATGGAAAAGCTCATCGGTCGGTTCAAGATATAGCACGAAAACTCTTTTTAACGAGAGAAAGCTGCGTTTCGCGAAAATTGCGGATCGCAGCTTTTTTTGTGTCTCTCTTGCCTAAACAAATGAAAAAGGCTACTCTGGAAAAGACTTTTGTTTGGTCGCTCCATTAAAAATCAGGAGGAATATCTTATGGAAGAAATTCTTAACTTACTGCAAGAAAACGCAAGGCTTTCCGTTAAAGACATTGCGGCAATGACTAAAAAAACAGAGGCCGAAGTTCAGGCCGTTATAGATAAACTTGAAGCCGACGGCGTCATCCTTAAATATTCCGCCATCGTTAATCCAGAAAAAGTAACACAGACGAACAAAGCTGTTCAGGCTGTAATAGAGATTCAGGTTGCTCCTGAGCGTGAGCACGGATTTGACGCCATCGCTGAGCGGATTTACCGTTTCCCGCAGGTAAAATCGCTTTATCTTATGTCGGGCGGCTACGATCTTCAGGTTATTATCGAAGGCGAGTCACTTCAGGAAGTTGCGTTCTTTGTAGCGAGAAAGCTTTCAACGCTTAACGGAGTGCGCTCCACAAAAACGCATTTCGTTCTTAAAACATACAAAGAAAACGAAATTGTCTACGTTGATGAGAAAAAAGATTCGCGTGAAGGAGTCACCGCATGAGCTGCGACAATTGCAAGGGGGGCGGAATTTCCCCTAAAGAAGAGCTTAACACACGCGAAGACCGCTTTTCGCGCAAAATGCTTGATATACCGCCGTCGGGCATCCGAAAGTTCTTTGACCTTATAATCGGCAGGGACGATATTATTTCACTCGGTGTCGGCGAGCCCGATTTTTCCACTCCGTGGGCAATCCGCGAGGAAGCTTACTACCATCTGGAGAAGGGCCACACCTCGTATACGTCGAACTGGGGTCTTACGGAACTTAGGGAAGCGATTGCCGATTACGAAGAGAAATACGGGCTCCACTACAACCCAAAGAACGAGATTCTTGTAACGATTGGCGTTTCGGAGGCAGTTGATGCCGTGCTTCGTTCTGTTTTGAACCCCGGCGACGAGATTCTTATCTGCGAGCCGTGCTACGTTTCGTACCAGCCGCTCGCCGCGCTTTGCGATGCCAAGCTTGTTCATATGGACACGTCAAAGAACGGCTTTTATCCGACGGCAGAGCAGATTGAGGCGGCTATTACG
>JAIKVO010000231.1 GCA_024685655.1 Treponemataceae bacterium | reverse complement strand
GACGCACTTTTTTTCCGCCGGACGCACCGAAACTGCACGTATTTTTGGGCCGCTCTTCGCGCACAAGGCAGCCCCTGAACATTTTTCATGCGAATTTTGCTGATTTTAGCGAAGTCCTGGCATCACAAAACGGATTTTTTATCGTGTTGTCGTGATTTCTGACCATGCCTTTGTAAGACGCTCAATGACATTCTGCGCAATGCTCAAAGAAAGGTTGGCCTCCGCCATTGCTATCGTAACATCGTGCACATCGACAGAATCGGGGTCAAGAATAAGCTTTTCCGCCATATCAGAACTAGCCTGCTGCTTTTCATTAACATAATTGGCAGCTTCCATAAGATAGTCGGCAAAAGAAGCTTTTCCTGCTTTTTTATCGTTTTCCGTGCGTTCATTCTGCGTAATACCGGTCGCAGCTCCTACAGCAGAAACAAGAGGCGAATTCCCCATATGCGCAGGATCAGTACGTGTCATCTGAAAAGACGAAATTAAGTTAATTGAATCAAGCATTTTATCCCCCACCTGATGCTTGGAAACCCGGCAAGCCGTTTCCGCCGGCTTTTGTCACGCAGACCAGCGAGGCTTCCGCAAGATGTCTCGCCTACATCAACAGCCGCCAGTTTTTTCCAGCCCCGCTCGGTAAAAGCGTCGCACCCCGCGCAACTCCGCGCGAAACTTTTCCAGTCCCGCGCAACTTTTCCCGGCAAATCGCGCGACTTCAAGCACCAGCTAGTCTGCATTTTCCAGCCCCGCGCGCTTCAAGCACCAGTTACATGGTACAACAGTTATCTGCCGATTTCAAGGGCTTCCTGGAACATTTCCTTTGAGCCCTGGATTACAGAAGAGTTTGCCTCATACGCGCGCGAAGCGGAGATAAGGTCTACCATTTCCGTAACGATGTTGATGTTCGGATACTCTACGTAGCCGGCGCGCGGACCGGATTTAATAGCGTCAGGGTGTGTCGGGTCATAAACGAGACGACCTTCCGACATGTCTTTCTTTATTTCAACCACCTTAACGCCGGAACCTGCGCCATTGTCGTAGTCTGTAGGAACGAAAAATCCCCTGTATTGCGCGCCGGACTTTGCCGCACCGATTACAGTCGATTTTCTGTAAGGGCCGCCCTCGTCGGTTCGTGTTGAAGAAGCGTTTGCGATATTGTCAGCGATAACGTCTGTTCTAAGACGCTCGAAACTCATTCCAGAAGCTGCTATGTTTATTGTTGAAAAAAGACCCATTTCTTATCTCCTATTTAAGTTGGAACCGCTTTTTGACGGCCCCGCGATTTTGTCACTCAGTAACAGTTTTGCGCCGCGCGAAACGCGCCCTCGGCAAGCAAGTCGCGACCGTTACTCTACCCGCCCCTATTTCAATGCGATTTTCATCTGCGCGAACTGGAAGTTCTCCATCTGCGTAAGAAGCTGATACTGAAGCTGTGTCTTAAGGATGAGCATAGCTTCTTCCTCTGCATCAACGTTGTTGCCGTTTGCCTTTGACGTTGTTGTGTAGTCAGTTACGCGACGCGGCTCAACATCGCGGTAGTCGCGCGGAACCTCGGACTGAATATGGCGAGGGTCGGTTGTCTGCATTCGGAACGGCGACGGATTCTTCTCGCTTTCGATGGCGCGCTTAAGCTCGCTTTCAAAATTAACTGATGTACGCTTGTAATTAGGAATTTCAGAGCATGCAAGGTTGTTCGCGCTCACCTGATAGCGGAGCGTGCTTACATCAAGCGCCCTGTGAAGAAGATCTACGGATCTTGAAAAGCTATTCATTTCTTACCCCCTAAAGTTTCCTTACTTCGGACAGCATCCCTGAAGAATATTTCCCCCGGCTGTCTTCCGTTACGAACCTTTCCCACATTTTGATTTTCGGAAGTAGAAATGAAAAGTTTAGTGTTTAGTTTTTCGATTTTTATACGAGCGTTCCCGCCGGTTGCAGACGCACCCGCCGGGCGGCTGTTCCGCGGCTTGCTAACGCGCGGTCCTCCGCTCGCCACTACAGTGGCTCGCTCCCGACTGCTTCGCACCGCTCCACAGCCTAACGCATGGCTACTTCAGAATTCCGGCACTCTCTGCCATCATCCGAATCTGGTTCTGCCAACATTCCACAAAATCCGCAGGCGCTACAGGACGCGCATTCGCTCCAAAAGAAAGAACCCACTCCATTACCTTCATTGACTGCGACGAAGAAAACCTCATAACCGTCAAACTGTCCTCATCGTAATCCTCAAATTCCTGGTCATCAGCCCACACGCAGTCCTTAACGAACTGACGGGCATCGTCGTAGAACTCAATCTCATACTGAACTTTATTTGCTTCCTTAAAAGCCCCGAATCTTCCGCCGCCGCATCTTGAAGCAAAATCAAAGTCTTTTGGCAGTTCAAAAGCACGCCCTGTATTCTCCACGTTCTTCATGCGCGAAAGATTAAAAAGCCTCTCTCCGCCATCGCCGCCGTCCGCGTTCTCGTCAAAGCCGAACACAAAGTACATCCCGTCCTGAAGCAGCACTTGGTACGGCTGAAGCATTCTGTGCGTCGTGGCTGTGTTCCACCTTCCGTTGTAATCAAACTTAATGACCTTGTTTTCCTGCAAGCACTCAATCACCACATTCCAAACGTCTTCGTTTACACGTACCTTTGGGAGCGGCGGCACAGCGATTCGGTTCAGCATGACATTCTTGTTTCCCACCTGAGTTTGTGTC
>JAIKVO010000228.1 GCA_024685655.1 Treponemataceae bacterium | reverse complement strand
GAAATGCTCGGCGGAGTTCGTCAAATCAAGCTTTATGACGCGTTCATAACCTATCTGTGCGCACGAGTTTATGCGGCATCCTTTTATTCGTGACTTAAGGAATTCCATAAAGCGGAGCGGCTTGTCGTTTTTCGGGATTTTTCGCCGAGTCGTATGGATGCGGCACGCGCCGGGCGCAAGACAGATAAGAACCGTCCGCGACACACCGTTTTTGTAGCAGTACAGAGCGATAGAGTCGTAACCTGGCTGAACGATCTGCTGAATGAAAGAGCCTTCTATATCGAGTTCGCCAAGAACTTTGTTAATTTCGTTACAGTTAAGAGACATGAACTAAAAATATCATATTAACGGCATTTCTGAAAGCCACACGCGCGCATTCCCGCCCCCCACACACAACAATCTTCTTATCGCGCACGAACTACAAAAGCCAATTATGCTCGCGAGGGTGTAGCCCCAACGTGCCGGAAAAAGTTCGCAAAGCGAACTTCGGGTGGCGAAGCCGACCGTGGGGATTTTCAAGGGGCTTCCCCATTATGAATAATTCTATAAAAAACGGCTCCCGGTTGCGTAGCGTGGTATCAAAGCCGCGCAATACGGCTGGTAAAGGTACGTACGCCTGCGGCTACCTCAAGACCTTGACTCAGCCGTTTTGCCACTTGCTAAACAATTATCAAGTGGCAATATTGCGCTACACGCTGTTTGTGTCATAGAAACTATCAAACATGCCGCTCTCGCGGCACTCCACAAACAGAGTGTCTTTGCCCCACGCTCCGCGCCTTCGCGCCGATTGCCTCAAAAGTTTAATAATGCGGAAGCCCAGCCTGCCTGCTACCCACGAAAACTAATCTGCCAAGAAATCCGGCAGCGACAGTTTCTGTTTCAGCTCGTTCAGCTCCGCCGTTACCGCGAGCGTCTTTTTCGTCTGTATCTGGAGACGTTGCGCAAGCATCTTCGAAAGGAAAATGCCGTAGTGCGGGTTTCGCCGGATAAGGTTCAGGAATGCAGTTTTCGGAATTCGGATAAGCTTTCCATCTCCTACAGACATAATTGACGCAGAACGGCGGTCGTTCATAAGGAATGCCATCTCACCGATAAACATATCGTTCGGAGTCAGAACAGAAACGAGCTTTTTCCCAGAATATACAGCGAACCGTCCGCTAACTATAAAGTAAAGATCATTCGAAGGCTCATTCTCGCGGCAGACAATCTGTTTGTCCTTGTACTGCACGGACGAGAACGGAACCATAATGCCCGGAACAGTATTGGCAGCATCCTTAAGGTTCAGAATCTCGAACGAAACTTCGTTTCCTTTCTCATTGTACGAAAGATTCTTCACAAGCGATTCGGTAAGCTTCATACCACGCCCGTGCATCTCCTCTCCGAAATCTTTGTTCAGATGGCTGCGCCAGTCAAAACCATCGCCTTCGTCGCGAATGACGAATTTTGACTTTGATTTTCCAATCATGTAAGCAATATAAATTTTTCGTGCCGCAATCTCTGGAATCTTGTTTTTTTCTTTTATAAGCTCAAGAATATTGCCTCCGTTCTCAAGGCACTCTGTTTTCTCCTCGTAGGAAATCGCACAGTTTCCATGCTCAAGCGCATTCGTCAGAAGCTCCATAAGCGCCGTTTGCAGCTCGTAACGCTCATCTGCATTAATCCTGTTCGTGCTATACAGATAACCAGCCAAAAATGTCGTATAGATACGGAATTCCATCGGATCGTTACCGCAGATAAAAGAACCTGTCTCTTTTCCACCGAGTCTGTCCTGCATTCCCCGATTAAACAAGAAATGCTGGTTACGCCACAAAATGCGGAGCAGACGCGAAAAATTCTCAGTAAAATTGTAAACTGTCTGGATAATCAGGATGTTCGGATCTTTTCGCTCCTCAAGGTCCTCGGCTTTTGCAGGGGACGGAACAACCGCGATAATGCCACCGTTATGAAGCCACGGATCAGCGTCTATTGTCGAGATGATGCGGTTACAATCCACCGTGTCCGAAGTAAAATCGAGTATTTTAATCTCTGGAAGCTCGTAATCTACATAGCTCAAAGCTTCCTCTGTATCAGAAAAAAAAGCGGGATCAAAGTATGCCTGATATTTCGTGCAAACTTTTTTCACGGTATTAATAACTTTCTCATTCGTGGAGACAACAAGAATTTTCTTCATATGGATATATTACCACCAGTATTGAGATTTATCAAATTTTTGTGTTTTTTGTTTCTATGTTTAGCATTTTCATCCGTTTTTCGTACCTGCACACAAAACAGAACCGAATGTTTAGCAAAGCAGAACTCGGTTCCACCACTTGATTTTACCACTTTTTTTACGCATAATGTATTTATGTCTACGGAGAATTTTTTTCAGCGTCTGTTCTCTGCAATGTTCAAAGGTTCAGACCCTGAGGTGCTAAAAAAACGGCAGTTGAAAGCAATTGCAAAAGAAATTAGCAAAGGAAAATACAAGTTTATAAAAGGATCTCAAGCTGAGGTCCAGCCTTCTTTCGCAAAAATGCTATATGACTTTTACAAAGCTACAGCACCTGCACAGCTTATTTTTCAAAACACATCTAACCCCGCAATGTATAAACAGTGGGTTATTGAGCATTTCCTTACAAATGAGGCAAAAGAAGCTGTTGAAAGATTAGATGAAACATATATCCAGAACAAAGCAAAAACAGAATCACTAAAAGACGTGAAAACTGCTGTGACAAAAGATTTCGCACTTGTTTCCACTCTTTTTGATATCAACCGTATAACAAACATAGACCAGACATACACACGTTTCCAGAGTTTCATTTCATTCTGTAAATTCGACTATTATTTTACGCTTAAAAAATTCGACTCCTCAATCCGCGAGCACGATTTCTCAATGCAGCCGCATTTCGAGCCGATCAGAGGTGAATACCTGGCAGATGACCTTAAAGATTTCATCGCTACGGCATTCGTACTCTCAACGACTCCGACAGATTGGAACGATATTTTCCAAATCCTCAAAGAAAGAAAAGATGTTGCCCCAATACCACAGAATGTATGGAACAAAATTCTGGCAAGGATTCGAGATCTTATGGCGACAGATGTTCTTGACAGAATGCTCCAGCTCATAACAGAGAACCCGGACTACTCATCAAAAGTGACAGTAAAAAGCGAGCATATCGCAGAAACTTATCTTGACAGCATAAGAAACATTTCAACGAATACCGTCAAAAAACTAGAGCAGACTCAGCAGAATTCAAAGACAGATGACCTCTTAAAACAGATATTCGGCACTACATCAATTTCGAAGCTGAAATATTACACAGTATCCGGTGGTACCGAATTCGAAAAAAAGAACCTTGAGGGATACACATACGCTAATCCTCTCAATTACCTTAAAGCGTATCTTTTGGATTGCGTCAAAAAAGATATGCGGACATTCTGCGACCTTGTACTCGTTCGCGGAAAATGGGTCAGCTCACAGCTTTCAGCAGCAATGTCAGAGGCTTACCATAAACTTCTTGAAGCATCCGATGAGATAACAGCATTTGACTCATCCATAGGCGAAAGCGGTGAATACGGAACAAAGTTCAAAAACTACATGCTTCGTGTAGACAGGGATTCCGAGGCAAGAAACATAATTCAGTCTATTCTGAACGACCTCAACGGAAAGGCTCGCAACATAATCGGAGTTTCATGCCAACAGCTCATAACAATAGGCAAGAATGTGAAAGCGCTTCTGGAAGATTACGAAAAACAGCGACCTGAGCTGATAATCAACTGGAAAGAACTTGAGCATTTTGCTGACAACCCGATACTGGAAGATGGCAAAAACTTATACAAGCAGATTTATCTTTTCGTATCTCTCATGCAGCTTTATATGCAGAAAAGGCAGTAATTACTCTTTTATCTTATCAGAAGAAAACTAATTTGCCGCTTAATTAGGAAATAATTCGCAATAAATTTATTTTGTGCTTTTTTTGTCGATACCGTTACGACAAAAAAAGCACCAGACCCAATCCGAGTCTGATGCTTTTCATGAAATAATCATTTAATTAGAAAACCAGAACAACTTCTCCGTTAGGATATGTCTTGTTTACATAATCTTTGATCTCATCGCTCTTAAGAGCTTCTACCAGAGCCTTGATAGCAGGATCATTCTCTTTGCCGGATTTAACCGTTACGATGTTTACATAAGGAGAATCAGCACCTTCAACAACAAGACCGTCTTTTGTCGCGCTGAGTCCTGCTGGAATAGCGTAGTTTCCGTTGATTACAGCGGCATCCACATCCTCAAGAACACGCGGAAGAGAAGCTGCCTCAATTTCGTTGAACTTAAGGTTCTTTGAGTTTTCTGTAATATCAAGCGGAGTAGCAGTAATTCCAGCAGCTTCGTTGAGCTTTATAAGTCCTGCACTCTGAAGAAGAAGCAATGCACGGCCTTCGTTCGTCGGGTCGTTCGGGATAGCGATAGAAGCACCGTCCGCAAGCTCACTCAAAGAAGAAACTTTCTTTGAATAAAGTGCGATAGGCTCAATGTGGATGCCGCCTGCATTTACAAGGTGGTATCCCATCTCTTCGTTCTGAGAGTTAAGGTATGGAATGTGCTGGAAGAAGTTAGCGTCAATCTGACCATCTTCCAAAGCACGGTTAGGTGTCACATAATCTGTGAATTCAATAACCTCAAGCTTATATCCTGCTTTAGCCATGTCATCCACGATAAGGTTAAGCATAGAAGCGTGTGGCTCCGGTGTAGCACCAACCTTAAGAACTTTTGAACTTTCCTTTTTGCCGCCAGCAAAAAGGAGCGCACCTGCGAGAATCAATACTGCAATAACAGCCAATGTTTTTCTCATCTTTTCCTCCTACAAAATAAATGAAAAAACTTCAGTTTCCAAGATTTATTTATCAAGTTCGCATCGCAAACTTTATGGGCTGACTATACTCTTTTATTACCTACTATGTCAATAGGTAATTACAAATTCTTTTCATTCTCTCTTCCCACAGCTGCTCCCGCCACAATTTTGTCCCGAAAAACGCTTGCTAGAAGCTTCGCTGCGGAATGCCTCGTTTCACTCGTCAGAAGTTTTTCGTTCCAAAATTCTGGCTACGCAGCTTCATACCGCCAAAAGAACAAGCACAGAAAATAATTATCTATTTTTCGCCGTAACATCATAACTTAACGCTTTGCAAGAAGATGCGAACTTAACTTTGTTCCGATAACCTGAATCACCTCGACAAGCACAAGTATCACGATTACAGAAACAATCATTATATCCGTGCGGAAACGCTGGTAGCCGTAACGTATTGCCAAGTCTCCCAGTCCGCCGCCGCCGATCGCTCCAGCCATAGCAGAATAGCCGATAAGGTTGATTATAGTAAGCGTTATGCCAGCAACAAGAGACGGCATCGCTTCCGGCAAAAGAACTTTCACAATTATCTGGAAGTTTGTCGAGCCCATTGCGCGAGCAGCCTGAACTACACCAGGATCAACCTCCTTAAGAGCAGACTCAATGACACGGGCCACAAACGGCGCGGCGGCTATAGAAAGAGGTACTATCGTTGCCGTGGTTCCTATACTCGTTCCTACAATCACACGAGCAAGAGGAAACAAAAGAATCATCAAAATGATAAAAGGGAACGAACGCAAAACGTTGACGATACGCGTAAGTATCTGGTTTAATATCGGTTTTGGCATAATTCCGGTGGCTGGGTCCGTCACACAAAGCAAAATACCAAGGGGCAATCCCAGCAAAAGCGAAAAAATAGTCGAAAAGAAAACCATTGCAAGAGTCTGGAGCGTTGCCGTTCCAACAAGATTCACGATCTGCTGAATATCCATTTTAGTCTTCCTCCCCTTTTGAGAGCTTCTCGACGATAATGCCCTGTTCTTTCAAGTAAGCTATGGCAGCCTCAACCTCTTTTTTGTCACCCGAAATATCTGTCAAAAGAGTTCCTATCTCATTCTCAGGCAGTTTTTGAATACCGCCTGCACGGATATTGAATTCAACGTCGAACTTGCGCGAAAGCCGTGACAAAACAGGCTCACCCGTCTTTGATCCCACAAAGCGCAATGCGTATTCGCCACCGTCATTCGACCAGCGTACAAGATCACCGTCCTTTGCTGCCGCAGAATCAATCACATCCTGCGAAGATATATGGGAAAGAAAATCTTTCGTAACGGCTGATTTCGGGTGAGCAAAGAGCTCTTCGACAGTCCCCTGCTCCACCACGCTGCCACCGTCAAGAACAGCGACCTGCTCGCAAGCATCGCGCACAACTTCCATTTGGTGAGTAATCATAACAACCGTAAGATTCATCTTTTTCTGGATGTCGCGGATAAGCTGCAGAATAGAGTGTGTCGTCTGAGGATCAAGCGCGCTCGTTGCCTCATCGCAAAAAAGGATATCGGGCTTTGTCGCCAGCGCGCGTGCAATCGCAATGCGTTGTTTCTGACCGCCGGAAAGCGTGCTGACTGGAGCGTTACCGCGATCAGCAAGCCCTACTAGCTCCAACAGTTCTGAAACTCGGCGTTTTATTTCATCTTTCGGAGTCCCGCATATTTCGAGCGGATAAGCAACGTTGCGCGCTGCCGTACGAGAACTGAAAAGGTTGAAGTTCTGGAAAATCATTCCTATTCTGCGCCGACGCTGTATAAGAGCATCCTTTTCAAGCGTATCAACACGCTCGTCATCGTAGTACACTTCACCAGAATCAGGCTTTTCGAGCAAACTGATCAGCCGCACCAAAGACGACTTTCCCGCACCGCTCTTACCGATTATTCCGAAAATAATATTCGAAGGGATGGTCAAACTGACTTTCTGAACCGCATGTACATCACCGTATGTACGGCAAAGAGAATTAAGACGTATCTGCATAAATATTCCTGATTATATATTTTCAAAAAGTTCCGGATGCTCACGGCGTTCGTCATCTATCTCCTGAATCTCTTTGTTAAGGAAGAAAGAAAGAACAGTACGCAAAATAACGATTCCGCCAAGAATAAGAAGCTCGTTCATACCAGGCTCCAAAATCGTCTTGAGAACGTCAGCCGCGATAAGGAGTTCAAGGCCAAGAAGAAGGTACGTTCCCAAATCCGCGCGGATAACACGGAGCCGAAGAATTGAATACTTGCCTTTGAAACGCAACAGCTCCGTTTTTACAATTGCAAGGAACGCAATGAGTGCTCCGTATATAACGACAATTACACTGATAATACTTATTACAAGTTCTACAACGTTTATAACATTCATACCAACTCCTTTTTGGTTGTACGCAAT
>JAIKVO010000211.1 GCA_024685655.1 Treponemataceae bacterium | reverse complement strand
TCATGGTGGTCAAGAACGATAACATCTACGCCAAGCTCTGCGGCTTTTGCTATTTCTGCGTTATTCCGTATACCGCAGTCAACAGTTATTATTAGCGTTCCATAAGAAGCCGCGAAATCTTCCACGGCTTTAATCGTAAGACCGTACTGCTCGTCGCCAGAAGGAACTTTCCAGCTTGCGTCTATACCGAGAGATATAAGATATTCGTAAATTAATGTAGTGCTTGTAATTCCGTCAACATCGCGGTCACCGAAAACAAGAACTTTCTCTTTTTCCTCTGCGGCATCAAGAATGCGGTCTATGGCATCCTCCATCTGTGTGAAAAGGAACGGATTGTGGAGGAAACGCTTGTCATCTTCCATATAATAAAGAATGTCTTTGCCTTTTGTGACCTGACGCCTTGCAAGAATTGACGCTGTGAGCGGATCGCAGCCATAACGCTCGTTAAGTTCGTGAATTATTTCTTTTGCGACTGGTTTTTTATTCCATTCTGACATTTTCTACAGTATTCCTTTTGCGGACTCCAATGTCTGTAATTTTGAGCCGGCGCATTTTTCAGCCAGATACATCAATAGATCATGCATCTGATGGACGCTTTCTGTGTGAAGCATTAACTGCCTTGTTTCTTTTGGAGTAAGCTCATTTACAGCCCTAAGATACGAACAAGCCTCCGCACAAAGCGGAAACCTGAAAGAAGCTGCCTGTATACCGGCGGAGCAGTCGTTGCACAAAAAGCCTTGTTTTGACTCATCGTAGTATGCCGTATATGATAACATATTTTTTTCACTGTTGCCAATTATATCATTGCTACAAAAAGGAGTGTCGCAAACGCAGCAAGAACTGATATCAGGCTGCTCGCCCTGAACGGCGAGAAAACGCCAAATGAAACGCAAAAGCCCAAGCTCCGCGCCTTTTTCGTCAATAAGCTCAAGACCGTCAAGAAAGCCGTTGGCAAGAATCCAAAGAACGCTGTACTGGCTGTCTTCGTTGCCGCCTCGTGTTTTCATAAGAAGCTCCGAGCAAAAGGCGGCAGCCATAGATTTGTAAAGGTTTTCGTGGAGCGCGGGGCGGAACTTCTGAACGTCGAAATCTGTTATTTTAACGGAATGTTTCGCTTCATCGTTGTAAAGCCAGATTCTGCCGGTGTGGAACGGAGAGGCGAGCGAGCGCAGTTTGCTTTTGCGACAGCCGTAAAGAATCGCGTCGAATATGCCCTTATCCGGGGTCAGCAGGGTGAGAATCCTGTTCGTCTCGCCGAATAGCCGCGAGGACAATATAAGCGCGTCTGTGTAAAAATTCCGTTCCATATCATTTTATATTATAGCTTAAGTTCATTTGGGAATTCAATTCTGAGAATTTTTCAATATTGTTTAAACTTTGAAAATTGTGAAATCGATTTTATACATCTGTAAAAATGTGATATAATATCTTCTAAGAACAAACATGCCCCGCACAACGCTCGTGTTCTGCGGCAAGTGGGAAGGACACATTTTCGAGCGAATTATTCTGCGATCGCTGGAAACTGTGTCGTAAATATGTGCCGGGCTGTTGTTTAGGAGTTTTATTATGGAAGTTATTCAGAGTTTCACGATTGATCACACTCATTTAAAGCCAGGTATCTACATTTCGCGTGTGGACAAGGGTTTTACCACATACGATCTTAGAATCACGGAACCGAACAAGGAGCCTGCTGTGGCTCCTTCTGCCATTCACAGCCTGGAACATCTTATGGCTACATGGTTCCGCAATTCGGAAGTAAAGGATGATGTCGTTTACGTGGGGCCTATGGGGTGTCTCACTGGTATGTATATAATCATGACAGGAAGCTATTCTGTGGAGGATATGCGCCAGCTCACAATCCGCTGTCTTGAATGGATTCTTACTCAGAACGAGGTTCCTGCGACTCGCCCAGAAGCATGCGGTAACTATCTTCTGCACGACCTTCCGATGTGCAAGTGGGAAAGCAAGCGTTATCTTGAACGCCTTAAGAACGATTTCCATTGCGAGTATACAAATCTTAAAGTGACTCTTGATGATGGAAAAGTTTTTGCCGATGCATGACAGATGCTGAATGCTTCGCTTTACACTTTTTTGTTTTCTTGTTATATTGTAGAGTAAAGTAGAATGCGAGGTGCGTTATGATATTTCCATTAGAGGAACTTGTTAAATTCAAAGACAATATTTATGAAATAACAACAGCTGCAAGCCGCAGAGCTTATCAGCTTTCAATGGTTAAAGATCCTATAATCGAACGGAATGACGGAAAGGTCGTTTCAACGGCAGCCCGTCAGCTTTTTACACACGAAGTCGAGTACAGAATCGAGCAGTAGTGCTGTTGAAAGTTTGTAATGTTTTGTAACATCAGCAATTAAGTTACGAATGAATATCTTTGATAAAACGGGAGTGCACTCCGGTGAAAAATCGGAAAGCATTCCCGTTCTTGTTATTACGGCACCCACCGCCACCGGCAAAACTGCGCTTCTTGAAAGCCTTTTCGCGTCAGACGCATCATCTTTTTTTGCAGGAAAAGCAGAAATCATAAGCGCGGACTCCATGCAAGTGTATAAAATGCTTGATATCGGAACCGCAAAGCCGGACAGCTCTTTTTGCGCGCGTCTTCCGCATCATCTTATTGATATATGTACACCTGATCATCAGTTTGGAGCAGGAGAATTCGTTTACGCCGCCGATGCGCTTTGCCGTGAAATATGGGAGAAGGGCAAGCTGCCTGTCGTTTGCGGTGGAACAACTTTTTATATAAAAAACTTTCTGTACGGATTGCCGCCCACACCCGAATGCAATGCTGCCGTTCGAGAGGAGCTTGAAAGGCGTATAAAAGCGGAGGGAGCGGATGTTTTGTGGCATGAGCTTAATGCGCTTGACCCGGAAAGCGCGGCAAAAATCCACGTAAACGATGAATACCGCATAAAAAGGGCGCTTGAAGTTTGTCTTTCGACTGGCAGAAAACGAAGCGATTTTGCGGTTCCCTCCAAGTTGCGCCTTGGTTTCCGCTTTTGTGTGATCAAGCTGGAGCGGCCGCGCGAAGTTTTGTATGAGCGTATAGATCGCCGTGTCGATGAAATGTTTTCTCTTGGGCTTGCGGATGAATTTGAGAAAGTGCGTGCATGCGGCTACAAAAAAGAAGATCCCGGGTTACAGGCGATTGGTTACCGTGAGTTTTTTATGGCCAGTGCATCCGAAGGTGAAAGAGGAAAATACCTTGACGAAGTGCGGGAACTCATAAAATTAGATACACGCCATTATGCGAAAAAACAGCTGACTTTTTTCCGCTCGCTGCCGGATGGAATTGCTTTTTCCGCCGACGACAAAGCTGGAATTGCTCAGTACATATCGGATTTCCTTTCCGAATACAATAACTACTTGACGTAATGAAAGATTTATTAGATAATACATTTAAGTTTCAATAAGGAGTGCTATTGTGCCCTGTGGTAAGAAAAGAAAGCGTCAGAAGATCGCTACTCATAAGCGAAAGAAGATGCTCAGAAGAAATCGGCATAAGAGTAAGTAAATCTTACTGTTTTTACTATGCTTTGTAATGACCGCAGCTTTCGGTTGTAATCAACTTGAACTGCGGTCTTTTTTTGCCCAAATCACTTTTTTGATAGTGATTTTCTATTTAGTTTATTGTATAATATTAAATCGAAAATTGAGCTTGATTTTAAGTTTCTTTTTGGATTTGCTGCGTAGCTGATTTTAAAAAAGAGCAATCTCGATTTTCGAATTAATATTGTTTGTTTGGAGCTGCGGATTGTTGTTAAATGATATATCCTCTCCTGAAGATATAAAAAATCTCTCATATGAAGAATTGAATGATCTTGCGTCTCAGATAAGGAAACGGATCATCGAGGTGGTTGGAAGCAACGGCGGTCATTTGGCGAGCAACCTTGGTGTTGTCGAGCTTACAATCGCGCTTCACCGTGTTTTCAACAGCCCCGGCGATGCATTGATATGGGATGTAAGTCATCAGGCATATACTCACAAAATCCTTACGGGGCGAAATAATCAGTTTGACACCATCCGCAGAAAAGACGGAATATCTGGCTTTACAAAACGCAATGAGAGCGCGCATGACTGGTTTGATGCAGGACACGCCTCAACATCAATTTCATCAGCTTTAGGGCTTCTTCAGGGCAGACAGATGCAGAATCTGCCCGGCAAAGTAATCGCGATAATCGGGGACGGTGCTCTTACTGGCGGAATGGCTTTCGAAGCGTTGTCTCACGCTGGGCAAATATCAAAAAATCTGATTGTGGTTCTCAACGACAACAAAATGTCGATCGGCAAAAACACAGGCTCGCTGTCAAAATATCTTAGCCGCCTTTCAACGACACCGAATTATCAGAATATGCGCATGAAAATCGATAAATTCTTTGAAAAAATGCCGTTTTCATCGCGTTTTTTAAGAAAACTTGTATTTAGACTAAAGCGAGGTCTTAAAGGTATTTTCTTCCACAACAATCTGTTCGTCGATTTCGGGTTTGAGTACGTAGGACCTCTTAACGGCCACAACATAGAGGAGATGGAGAAGGTTTTCAACAAGGTTAAAGAAATAGACCGGCCTGTTGTCGTTCATGTCATAACCCAAAAAGGAAAAGGTTACAGCCCTGCGGAAAACGATCCGACGACTTTTCACGGTATTGGTCCGTTCTGTATTTCTGATGGAACGGCAGAGAAATATGACAAGCTTAGTTTTACTGAAGTTTTTTCTGATGAGATTGTTGAGCTTGGAGCTGAGAAAAGTGAAATTGTGACAATTACAGCAGCCATGATGAAGGGAACGGGGCTTACAAAATTCGCTCACCGTTTTCCTGACCGTTTTTTTGATGCAGGAATTGCCGAGGAACACGCTGTTACTTTCGCTGGCGGACTTGCAAGAGCCGGGATTATGCCTGTAGTCGCAATTTATTCCACTTTCATGCAGCGTGGCGTAGACCAGCTTATCCACGACATTGCGCTACAAAAAGTTCCTTCTGTTTTCGTGCTTGACAGATCCGGTGCCGTTCCCGATGACGGTGAGACACATCAGGGTATTTTCGACATTTCTCTGCTGCGTCCTGTTCCGGGCGTTACTTTGCTTGCACCAGCTTCTGCTGAGGAACTTAAGCTCTTTTTGCGGTGGGCAACGTCGCAGCAGCTTCCTGTAATTATCCGCTATCCAAAAGCGTCTTGTCCGCCGGAAATGGACGAGTTTTCCGAGCCTGTTGTATGCGGTCGAGGTGTGCTTTTGGAAAACCATCTAAAAAAACACGATGCTGGGGAGCGTGTAAGGCGGCTTTTTGTATGCACCGGCGGAATATATCCGGAAGTGAAAGAAGCTGTGGACGTGCTTGAAAAACGCGATGTTATTGTCGATATATACAACCTTCGCTTTTTGAAGCCGCTTGACAAACAGTATTTTATTGAAGTCGCCTCGCACTATGACTGCATCGTGTTTGTAGAAGACGGAATAAGAATCGGCGGTATTGGAACGTATTTGGAGTCGCTTTTACAGCGGAGTCTGGAAGGCAAAAAGACAGCCGTTTGCGGCTTCCCGGACAGGTTCATTGCGCAGGGAAAACGTTGCGAGATACTGGAAGAAGCTCATCTTTCTCCGTCTCATCTTGCACGAAAAATGTTGTCACTGTAAAATAGAACTCATGGTGCTTCCATCTCTAAAACTTACCGAAAAAGAAATAACGACGGAATTTCCTGCATATATAATGGGCATACTGAACGTGTCCGGTGATTCGTTCTGGGAGGGCAGCAATCGCGCTGACCGCAGCGTTGATGCCTCTGTTGATGTCGCTCTTAAGATGATAGAAGACGGTGCTGATATAATAGATATCGGCGGTGAATCAACACGCCCCGGCTCAAATTATGTGACAGAGGAAGAGGAACTTTCCCGTGTTGTTCCGGTTCTTAAGGCTCTTCGAAAAAAGACGGATATCACAGTTTCAATAGATACACGGAAAGCCGCTGTTATGAGGGCTGCAGTTGACGAAGGCGCGGATATTCTGAATGACGTTTCTGCTATGGAAGATGACGCTGATATGGCGACGCTTGTCTCAGAGCGGAAAATCCCTGTCGTTCTTATGCACAAGCGCGGCATCCCGTCTGATATGCAGAGCAACACGGCTTATACTGATATAGTAAGCGAGGTTGCATCGTATCTTGCGGAAAGAGCGTTATATGCCTGGAATGAAGGAATAGAGCCGGATAAGATAATTCTTGACTGCGGAATCGGGTTCGGAAAAAATCTTGAAGGAAACCTGAAGCTTATTAAAGCGTCCAAGGCTGTTGCGGATAATGTGCGCGAAACGCTAATTGCGAAAGGTGCTGACTGCAAATTTTTGCATGTTCTGGCAGGGCTTTCCAGGAAAAGCTTTATCGGGCAGATAACCGGCAAAAATACGGCAGACAGGCTTTCTGGCACAATTACAGCTGATTTGCTCGCTGTACAATATGGAGCCACAATGCTAAGAGTGCATGATGTAGCAGCCGCAAGGGATTCGCTCGCGGTTTACCGCGCAATGAATGAAGTCAATTAAAGGAGTATTGTGTGAACTCATTTGACAGACTTGAATTGCTATACAACCAAATACGCCCTGCCATCGATATATGCGTTCTGGCTTTCGTAATATACAAGGCTTACAATATTATCGTTAAGACTCATGGAATGCAGATTGTAAAAGGCCTTCTCGCGCTCGGTCTTGCATATACGGTTGCATTCGTCCTTAATCTTACGACGATGTTGTGGCTCCTTAACACAATAGCTCCTTGGCTCATCGTTTGTGTAGCAATCGTGTTCCAGCCGGAACTTCGAAAAATATTCCTTAAATTGGGGCAGGGCGACTGGTTCAAGCTTGGAAACCGAACAAAACACACGTATGTCGATTCTGTCCTTATCGCAGCGGATATGCTTTCCAAACAAAAGAGAGGAATGCTTGTCGTTTTTGTTAGAAAGACAGGCTTGAAAGATATAACCGATACAGGAACCCGACTTAATGCGGATCTTACATCGAGCCTTTTGGTGACGATTTTTGGACATGATACGCCTCTTCATGACGGTGCATGTATCGTTCAGAGTGGAAAAATCATTGCTGCTGGCTGTTTCCTTCCTCTTTCGGAGCAATACGACATTAAAAAGACTTTCGGCACGCGCCATAGGGCTGCGCTGGGAATTTCAGAGGAAACAGACGCAATCGTGCTCGTTGTATCAGAAGAAACCGGTGCAATCAGTCTGGCTTACGATTCTAAGCTCTATTATGATATGACGATGGAGCAGCTTACAAAAACGTTGGAAGATCAGCTTGAGCTTACTGCTGATTCATATACTGAGGAGGATCCCGCAAATGATGTTACCTCAAAGGCTTAGCAAACTGTTCGAGAACTGGCCGGCAAAGCTAATCTCGCTCGTTGCGGCAATCCTGATATATGTTTTTTATCAGCTTAGTATACTTGAAACTAAAAATATAGCCGTTCCAATTTCTGTTTATGAAAATGGAAACGTGCGTGTTATGTCAATGCAGGATAAAACTGCGCACGTTACGGTAAAAGGCTTACGAGAGAACATAGTTTCCCTTGAGTCGGTGGATTTCAAAACATATATCGATATAAATTCTTTGACGGAAGAAGGAGAATATGAGGTTCCGGTAAAAATGCAGCTTTCTGACAATGCGACTGTTTTAGAGAATCTCGAAGTTAAGGTAACTCCTGCCGTGATAAAGGTTTCTGTTGCTGAGTATGCATCGGCTTATGTTCCTGTTTCTGCATCTGTTTCAGGTTCTCCTGCGCACGGCTATGAGCTTGGTGATGTGCTTATAGAGCCTCCTTCTGTTAAAATATATGGTCCTAAGGATATTGTCAGTTCTGTTGACCATCTTATAACCGGGCAAATTTCTCTTAATGACCGGTCGGAATCATTCGTTCTGGAGACAGATATCATAAATGAAAATGATATGATTGAGTTCCCGGAGTTTCATCGTGTTTCTGTTTCGGCTGGAATAATACAGTCTACCACTCAAAAAGTTTACGAAAACGTACCTGTCACTGTGTTGAAGCCGTCAGAACCGTATTATGTCGATGTTCCTGAGTTGTATTCGAAAATCACTTTGCAGGGAACGGTCCTGAATCTTGAAAATTATATTATTCCTAGAAATACATTCTATGTCGATTGTTCTTCTATAACAAAAGAAGGAACTTATCTATTCTCTGTAAAGAATTCGAGAATCAGAAACGGTGAAGTGACAGGTATTTATCCTGATGAATTCAGAATCACTGTAAAAAAAGCGATTCAGGAGCCTGTTGTAGAGGAGCCTGTAGCAGAAGAACCGGAAACAGAACTCGATTTGGAAGCGGCAGTCATTTCGACCGCAGGCGGTGAAGTGCAGGGTGGATCAGAATGATAATCGGCACTGGAATTGATATCGTTAAAAACGAACGTTTTGAGAAATGGCTTTTGGATGATAAACTTTTGGAAAGGTTTTTCCACCCTGCCGAAGTGGAGTATTCAAAAAGCCAAAAAGCGTCCGCATCCCAGCATCTTGGGGCTCGTTTTGCTGCGAAAGAAGCGTTTGTCAAAGCTTTAGGAACTGGTTTTGATGGTATAATTCTAAAAGATATATGTGTTTGTAACGAGCCGTCCGGGAAACCGGTTCTTAAGCTGGAGAAAACGGCAGCAGAAAAACTCCGAATTTCAGGTGCGAATTCCGTTCATTTGTCAATTTCGCATGAAAAGGAGTATACTGTGGCAATGGTTACTCTTGAAAAACTGTAGCAAGGAATGGAGGATTCATATATATGGCATACTACCGGAAGTCTTCGGATATGAATAAAAAAAATCCAGATAAAAAACTTTCTATATCATTCTATTCAAAGCAAAAAGTTCTTTGTCCTGTATGCAAGAAAGAATTCGCAAAAGAAGAGCTTCTTTCCGGTGGTGGAAGAATGATAGCAGGTCAGTTGACTGATGAGCTAAGACGTATTTTTGAGCCATCTGCAAAATATGGTGTCGTTTACCCGATGATTTATTCTGTGGGTGCTTGCCCGAACTGTCATATTGCGCTTCTTTGGAATGATTTTCCTCTTCTTCAGGATCCTGAAACCATATCGAAACTTTTGGATAACGAATCTGAAAGAAAAAAATCTGTAGAGAC
>JAIKVO010000195.1 GCA_024685655.1 Treponemataceae bacterium | reverse complement strand
GAAAGTCCTGCTGAAAGCTGGAATGCGCAAACTTTCTCTGCGTTTCCTGCCTCGCGGTCAGAAAGAAGCTCGCCGATACAAAGAACAACTTCAAGGCCCTGCTCAAGAGCGCGAAGAACTTTCTTGTTGATAAGCTCGTCGCTCTCGCCAATTTCATGGCGGCGCTCTGAGTGACCAAGGATTACAGCCTGACAGCCGATGTCCTTAAGCATCTCGCAAGAAACTTCACCTGTATGTGCTCCGTTTCCTGTTGCCGCAACATCCTGTGCAGCAAGAAGAATATTTGAACCTTTAACAACCTGTGCTACTGCATCAAGATACACGTAAGGTACACCAATCATGTACTTATTCTTTCCGTCTTTAAGAGCCTCAACAAGACCTTTTGCAAGCTCTACAGCCTCTGCCTTGTTCTTGTTCATTTTCCAGTTACCGGCAATATACGTCTTTCTCATATATGTCTCCTTATGAAACGTTTCGTCGCTTCTAGCTTATGCATACAGCGACGTTGTATGATGTTAAGAATGCAGATAATGCATTTTATGATGAAATAGTAGCGAATTCCGCAAACAAATTCAATCAGTGATTAAGTAAGAGTTTCTTCGTTGCCACTGGAATGAACCACACAACATGTCTTCAGGAAAAGACCAGCTGTTAAGGCAACGGAATGTACCGCTTTGCAACGACATACAGCACTACAAAAATCAAGCCCGGCAGAAAGTTCGCTGTTTTAATTTTTTTAAGGCCAAGAAGATTAAAGCTAATCATCGCGACCATAGCACCGCCGCATGCGGTTAGCTCGGTAAGCATAAGCTCGCTTATGAAAGGGGCGATGAACGATGACAAAAGCGTGAGCGCACCTTGATACACAAGGATTGCGACAAACGAAAAGAGCGTTCCGATTCCCATAGAAGCAGCGAACACAATAGCCATAAAGCCGTCAAGAATCGATTTTGTGAAGATTAGCGTATAATCGTGATCAATTCCAGCTTGGAAAGAACCCAGGATTGACATTGAACCGACGCAGAACAAAACGGATGCGTTGAGGAACGCGTAGGCAAAGTTCTTTTTGTCGGGCGCGGGTTCAGCGGCGGCGTTGTTTTCTGTTGTGGCGGCAGAATCTGATGGGGCGGCAGATTCGCTCTTCTTCCGCGAGACAAGATTCTCGAGCTTGCTTCCAAGCTTAAGAATCGCACCGTCGATATTCAGCAAAGTTCCCAAAAGTCCGCCAAGAATAAGGCTGAGCGCAAGACAAATAATACTTTCGTATTTGAACATCATCTGCAATCCAAGAGCGAGCGAAATAATGCCGGCTCCTGTCGTAACAACATCAGAGAATGTTTTTGTTATTTTACGTGCAAAAAGGCAACCAAGAAGCGAACCGACAATAACGGTCGCACAATTTACGAAAACAGCTATCATAATGAGCTGATTCTACTTGTTTCTATGGGAAAAGACAATACTACTCTGCGTTGCGCACTACACGGAACCCGATGCTCGCATCAACGTAATCAGGCGCATGAAAAAGCCTTGCTGAAACACGGCAGTAATTTGCATCCCCGCACCAAAAAGCTCCACGGTAGATTCTTGACTTATTGTGCGAGGAAGCAGAATCGGGGCCGTGTGGGTTTGTCGATTTTGCCCCCTCGTAATATTGCGGATAATAATAATCGTACCAATCCCAGCACCACTCGCCGACATTACCGCTCAAATCGTAAATACCAAGCGCATTCGGCTGTTTCGTCTTTACATCATGAGTCTCTTCATTGCTGTTTTCGTTATACCATGCGACTGTTTCTGGTCTGTTGCTTCCGCTGTAGGTATATCCCCTGTTTTTGCTTCCACCACGGGCGGCATACTCCCATTCAGCTTCTGTCGGGAGCCTGTAACCGTTTGCGTTCCAATCGCATTTTACGGTTCCATCATAGCTGTAGCAAGGAGTCAGTCCTTCTTTTATACTAAGCATATTGCAGTATTCAAGTGCGTCGAACCAGGAAACTTGCTCAACAGGCTTGTTGTCGCCTTCAAAACGGCTTGGGAACGTTCCTATAACAGATGCAAATTCTGCCTGAGTAACTTCATGATCGCACATATAGAAGCTGCTTACGGTTATGTCATGAATCCGCTGTTCGTTGTACTCATCGGTGTTGCTTCCCATTGCGAATGAACCGCCTTTTACGAGCACCATTCCTTTTGTTTTCGTTGTTGTTTGTGCCGTGGAAGAAGTTGTGTTTTTTCCGCTTGCAATGGAATCTGCATTGCGCACTACGCGGAAACCAAGGTTTGGATTACCGCCGCTTGGATCTGCATAATATCTTGCAGAAACAGTGCTGTCAGAAGGAATGTCGTAGTAGCTGCCGCCCCGAATGACTTTATCATGACTGGTTGTTTTCCCTTTAGGGTTTGTTTCGGCTGCGCTGCCAAAACTGCCGTACCAATCCCAGCACCATTCAAGAACATTGCCGTTCATATCGTAAATGCCAAGCTCGTTCGGCTTCTTTGTTTTAACTTCGTGCGACTCATAACCGCTGTTGTCGCCATACCAAGCGACTATGCTGATGTTTTTGCTTCCGCTGTATGTATATCCCTTGCTTTTTGCTCCGCCCCTTGCAGCGTACTCCCATTCAGCTTCTGTCGGAAGCCGGTAGCCGTTCGCATTCCAATCGCAAGTAAAAACACCATGATTATTTTGATAGCACGGTGTAAGTCCTTGGTTCCGGCTGAGTCTGTTGCAGTATTCAAGCGCATCGAACCATTTTACTGAATCAACGGGATAGTCGTCCCCAACATAGTCGCTCGGATTCATCCACATAACAGCTTCGTATTCAGCTTCTGTAACTTCGTGGTCACAGATATAAAAACTGTTTACAGTGACTTTATGAGCCGGCTTTTCATTCGTATTGCCGGAATTGTTTCCCATTGTGAACGAGCCGCCCTCAACGAAAATAAAACCGTCATTGATTGATGTTGATGACTGTGAAACTGCCGTTCCTGAAGTCTGCGCTGTTATTGAGGCAAAAGTACCGATGGCAAGTACGAATAAAAACGTGATAAATCTTGATAAACTCTTCATATAGCTTTCCTTAGTTTGAAAATCCTATTATTCAATATAACACGAAGAGAGAAATTTATCAAAAATAATGTAAATTGTATGTCATTGCGTAGCCGCCTGGTTTCCTGTGTGGAAAGCAATGACATACACTCACATAGATGCGAGCGATTTCGGTTCGCCCGTAAGCAAAATCCGAAGATTCAGCTTTACATACGCACAGATTTCGCGGACATAGCAGTGAGGTACGTAAATCGCAGGACATTTTGCAGCGATGCCTTTTACGTTCGTGAACCCCATACGACGCGCAAGCCTTTCAGAGCGACGCAGATGAAAGCGGCTTGTAACTACAGCTGTCGGAGTTTCAAGAATCTCTTGTACGCTCACGCCTTTGTATTCGGCAAGCATTTTACAGCTTAACTGAAAGTTTTGTATCGTATCGAGAGCTTTATCCTCAACAAGAATACGCTCGGCGGCAACTCCCCTTTTTACGAGCTCTTTCTTTAGTTCCGGTGCTTCGGCGAACGGAATCCAGTCTAGTTTTCCTCCAGTCACAACGCAAATTGATTCGGGGTTTGCATTAAGATATTCAGCAGCTTTTTCAACCCGGCTTATAACCGATTTGGGCAGATTTCCGTCTTTGTCGATGCCGCCGCCTAAAAGGATTACGTGCTCTGCTTTGTCATCAATGTTTACAACTTCTGGTGACAGGATAAAAATCAGATTGATTACTGAAATTACGGCAGCAACGCTTGCCAGGCTCGCAAAAGCGATTTTTAGCCAGCGTTTCCAAATGCACCAAAACGAGTGGCGTGTCTTTATCCTATAAATACCGACAAAAATAAGATATGCGCCAAGAACTAACCATATATGCGTGAAAGAAAAGATATTATCCCTTACAGTACCTGGATTTATCGAAATCAACGTAATGTCATAGCCGATACTGATGATTCCAAGAATAATTAAAAGTACGCTCATTTTATAACTCCTGTCGCGATTTGGTAATGCCGAAAGCCCAATTCCAAAACGCTCATTTCTTTATCCTTATTACTTTTGCAGATAACCGCTCCACAAACAGTTTGCCAGCAGAAACATTTTCCTGATATAACGGATTTGAAGACGCGTTTTCCGCATCAACAAAAACATCTGCCGTCTGGCGAGATTTCTCGCACTTTTTGGAGCATGATGCGACTTTTAGATTTGCGGATTTATCAGTTTTCGCGCCAAGTTCCAATTTTTCGCTCGGCAATGTCAGCATAACATCATTTTTGCTCGCGTTAAATGCCAAATACCAGATAAAATCACCGTCATCAAGTGAATCATCAAGAGAATAGAACAAAACCTGCGGATTTTCCGGAGTTTGTATAAACCGTGATGCGCGCTCAATATCAGATTGGGTTTTCATGCGGAACACTTTGTGCGCCTTCCGAAGCGCGATAAGCCCCTGCGTATACGGCATAAGGCGCGAATATGTTTTTTCGGCATCGTTTTCAGGCTGCCAGTGTATGCGGTTTATCGAATCCGATGACTGGTAGCTGTTTTTCACGAACCAGCCTTCTGTCTCCGGCACCCCCTCTTTTTTTTCGGGCAACGCTTTTGTGCGGCCTAGTTCCTGACCAGCGTGAATAAAAACAATTCCTTGGCTTGTAAGAAGAAGAGCGTTCGAAAGCTTAAGTCGCCGCAAAACTTCTTGTCGTCCTTCTTCTGCCGATTCATCGGCACTCGTGTTCAGCACGATTGAGTCATGGAGCGTAAGCCCGTCGTGACAAGCGATATAAAGAACGCTGTCAGCTGGATTATCCGCTTTGTAATTGACAACTGGGCAACCAGTGCAGTTATAGAAAAGCTGCTCAATTTGCTTGCTTTCCAAGTGGCCGTCGTTAAGGAAAGCAGGCATACGCTCATTAAAGCCGCCGCCCTTGCACAAATCACGGAATTCATCGTTAAAAACAGCGATATCATCGGTTTTCGTCATATAGTTCTGATCCATGCCGACAGTTCCAGCCGCTCCAGTGTAAAGCTTCCAGCCCTCGCCTATAAAAAGGATGTCGTCCTTAATTTTTTTGCACGCATCGTAACAGCGGAGCATCGTCTCGCTATCGATAAGCCCCATTATGTCGAAACGGAAGCCGTCTACGCCGTATTCCTTTACCCAGAAAACAGCCGAATCTATGATAAGGCGGCGCATCATGGCGTGTTCAGAAGCAGTGTCGTTGCCGCAGCACGAGCCGTTAAAATAGCTTGAGTCTTTGCTGAGCCGGAAATAGTAGCCTGGAACGATATCATCAAGCAAGCTTGTGCGCGAAACATGATTGTATACAACGTCGAGAATTACGCGAAGACCTTTATGATGCGCCGCCGACACGAGCGAACGAAGCTCTTTTACACGCGCGTATGGATTTTCCGGCGTTTCAGAGAACCAGCCCTCGGGTGTGAACCAGTTTTGCGGGTCGTATCCCCAGTTATAGTTGTTGTTTTTCGTAGTGCCGTCCGCTTCATAGCGTTTGTTTGTTTCATCAGTGTTGTAAAACTTAAGCACCGGCATTAACTGGACATGAGTTACGCCGAGTTCTGCAAAATAGCCGAGTTTATCGATAAATGCGCAGTATGTGCCACCGGTGCCATCCGGGGTAATTGTGGCATCGCGGACGGAAACCTCGTATACGATTGCGTCAGTTCCAGTGCAAACGCCACCATCCGCGGAGTTTGCGTACAATGCAAAGTTTGCGGCGTTTTGCGCACGACTTGCCTCTGCAGCACGGCATTCTGCGCAACTTGCGCAATATTCTTCGGGCATTGTTTTTTCGCTGTGAATATCGACAACAGCTGCCCTTCCCGGCGAACCGTCGTTCAAAAACGCCGCCATTGAAACTGCGTAAGGATCAAGGCACACTTTTTCGCCTTCGCCAGTATCCACAATATACTCGTAAAAATCACCGTCTATCTCTGCACAATCGACGTGCTCATAGGTCCAAACGCCATTATCCGGGTTGTATACGCAGTCTTTTTTAAACACAGGTTCGGTGTCGCTTCCCCGCTTGTAAAACTTTATCTTCACCGAAACGGCCGCCGGAGACCACAGCCTGAAAATGACTGTTCCGCGTTCTGTAAAATGAATGCCTAACTCCGTTTTATTGTCCGGAATGATTTTTTCCGCTTCGTGCCACCATGAAACAGGCTTATTGTTACGAAATATTTTGTTCATATGGACGACTTTACAGACTTTTTGAAAAATCTTCAATATTTCTGGTTGTTTCCTATTGACTAAAAAAAGAGTTTGATATATATTCTTTTCTGTCACGCGGGGATGGTGGAATTGGTAGACACGCTAGCTTGAGGTGCTAGTGGCGAGAGCTGTGCCTGTTCAAGTCAGGTTCTCCGCAGCTTGAAAGCGGTTGCTAAGTGCAACCGCTTTTTTTTTGACGCTTGATAATTGTTAGCAAGCGTCAAAACGGTTGAGTCAAGGCCTTGAGCGTAGCGTGCCTTGACCAACCGTATTTCCAATGATTTTCAATGTTATTTAGTACCAACAATACTCCATCTACTGTACGGATCTCCGCTATATCGATTTGTGATGTAAAAGTCAGACACATTATGTCTAAAAGAAATGGCACGATAAGTGCGTTTCGTGCCCGATTCTGAACCTGTAACAGGAATGTTTTCCCTATCATACATATAATCGCCTACAATAAACCAGTCCCAGCACCATTCACTTACGTTTCCGCTTATGTCGTATAATCTAAGAGAGGTGGGGCGTTTCTTTTTCACTTCATGCGTTTTATCACCAGAGTTGCGATAATACCACATAATTGACTCATCAGAGATTAGATGCGGATAACTATATAATGTGTATGTTTGAAGATCGCAATTTCGAGCGGCATACTCCCATTCTACCTCTGTCGGAAGCCTGTAGCCGTTCGCGGTAAAATCACAAGTTACAGCGTTCCAAGTATCATCATTTCCACTCGGTACTTCTCCCCAATATGCAGGGATAGTTGAGTTATTTATCTAGTAGCATGGCGTAAGCCCCTCTTGTAAGCTCCTTTTGTTGCAATAAACGAGCGTATCGTACCACCTGACACTCTCTACCGGGCGGTTTTCCTGGATCTCACCTTCTGCAGGTTGTCCTTGGAATCCACTTGGGTTCGTGCCGGTTACAGCCTCGTACTCAGCTTGCGTTACCTCATGATCACACATATAGAAAGTGTCTATTGTAACCGTGTTACCGTCTCGAAGCACTCCATCGCACCTTTACCAGTGACTGTGTCTCCCGTTACCTTTACGAATCCTGCAGGTATCTGTTCCTGCGGCGTGTTATTCGATCCGCTTTGCGATGTATTGTTTGATCCACTTTGCGGTGTGTTATTCGGATTGCTTCCGTTAGAACATCCAGCAAGTCCCAAAATAAGCAGCACGCACATAGCAAGCACGGCTACTCTCAGCATTTTTTCATCAGCTCCTCCTTTATCTGACTTGAAAAAAATCAAATATAAAGCCTAAACCTGTGAAGTGTGAAGTCAACTTCACTATCCTATAAGGCTCTATAAACCATTACAAAAGATACAGCTGTTTGCGCTGTAATCCT
>JAIKVO010000167.1 GCA_024685655.1 Treponemataceae bacterium | reverse complement strand
CTTGTCTTTCTGCGACATCTTTTGACCTTTTGAAGCACAAGCTTTCATCTTCCGATCAGTCTTTTGAGATTGAGCTTACGTTCAAAAAAACTGGCGGAAGTTGTCTGTACGGTCTTTTCAATATTTCTCTGAACAAAAACGCTAAGGATACGCCAATAATCGGAACGTTGTGTGATATCTCCGCAATTAGAAAACGTGAGCTGATCCTAAAAGGTCAGAACGAAGGTTTGCTTATCGGCATGGAGAATATGTCCGCGCTCGTCTGGGAATACGATTTTGAGACAAAGGCAATTACATGCAATAATTCTTCCGTAAAGGCCCATTGGAAGGATGGTGTTATCCCGAACGTTCCAGAAACCCTTCTGAGCAGCGGATTCGTCCATCCAGACTCGCTTTTCCCGTATTTGGAGATGCACGAGGCATTGGAGCGAGGGGAGCCGGAATGCAGTTCCGAAGTCCGCGCAAAATTGGATGGAGTCAATTTCAAGTGGCTGAGCATAAAATATACGACTATTTATGACGACGAGACTTGTGAGCCGTTTAAGGCTATCGGTATTGCTCTTGATATAAACGACCAGAAGGAACGTCAGCTTCAGTATCTTATGGATATGCAATACCATGATGCAATGGTGTCCGACGCAATCTACCTTATGGAGATTAATCTGACAAAAAATATTGTCCTCAAGGCGGATAAGCGACTGAAAAACAGGCTGGGCGACGCGCACTCCATGGCATACTGGAACCTTGTGACAGTAATGGCAGATTTGATCGTATATGAGAAAGACAGAAGCTTCTTTATCGAAATGCTCTCCAAAGATTATCTGCTGAACCTTTTCAGAAGCCAGATGACGAATTTCTCGTTCGAGTATCGGTCTGTTATAACGAAGGGCGAGATTCAGTGGAGACGTGTTTTCATCAACTTCATTCTGGAGCCTATGCAGGGTGATGTTTGTATGCTCATGTATGCTCGGAATGTCAACGATGAGAAGCTTCGAGAGCAGAACCTGAAGGAAGGCGCGGAGCGTGATTCTCTGACAAAACTTTACAACAGAGCGACTATTCAGCATAAGATTGACTATGAGCTTTCTGATGCGTCAATGCTAGGAAAGACGTGCGTTCTTTATATGATGGATTTGGATAACTTCAAGGTTGTAAACGATACGTACGGCCATTTATACGGGGATGCTGTTCTTTGCGAGATAACGTCACGCATAAAATCAGTTTTCCGGGGTTCTGACATAATAGGAAGAGTCGGCGGCGATGAATTCACTGTGTTCTTGTCGGATGTTCCTTCTTATGATTTCGTGCTTGAAAAAGCGGAATCCATATGCAGTGCGTTACGGAATCCTGTGAAATTCGATATGAAGGGATTCACTCTTTCTTGTTCGGTAGGTATCGCGATTTCTCCGCAGAACGGAATGGTTTTCAAAGATCTGTACGAAGCCGCTGACGAGGCTTTGTACGCGGCAAAGGCAAAAGGAAAAGACTGTTTCTGCTGTTTCGGTGACAAAGCGTAGTAGTTTTATTACTTTATAACACGGTAAATGACTGTTTTATAGCAATTCGCTTTTGATCCAGACATCAGCTTTCAAGAGTATGCCTCATCAATAGGTGTTTTGCGGCGGCAGGTATTCTGCTGGTGAAATTATGAGTGTCGCGTTTTGTCAAAAATCCATTTTGTTTTTGATTTTTCAGATTCATTTAAGCTAAAGGTATTTTACTATCTAATATGAGAATTTTACTTGTAGAGGATGAAATCCATCTTGCTCAGGCTTTGACTGAGATACTCAAAAAGAACATGTATGCGGCTGATGCTGCTTATGATGGGGAGACGGGATTAGAATACGCGCTTTCTGGTGTGTATGACCTAATAATACTTGACATAATGCTTCCGAAGATGAGCGGAATCGAGATTTTGAAGAATCTGCGTGCGGAGAAAAAATCCGTGCCGGTGCTTATGCTCACCGCAAAGGATGAGATAGAGGATAAAGTCACCGGGCTTGATTACGGAGCGGATGATTACATGACAAAGCCGTTCTCTACCGACGAGCTTCTGGCGCGAGTACGTGCGCTTCTCCGCCGTAAGGGCGAGGTCGTTGATGACGAGCTTGCTTTCGGTGATATTGTTCTTAAGCTGAAGAAAAGTGAGCTTGTCTGTGGTGATAATCAGGTGAAGCTTTCTCTTAAAGAATTCCAGATACTTGAGCTTATGATGTACAATCCTGACCAGATTCTTACAAAAGAACGCATAATCGACAAAATATGGGGCGGTGATTCCGACGCTGAGTATAATAATGTCGAGGTTTATATATCGTTCTTACGCAAAAAGATGCAGTTTTTGAACGCAAAAACTGAAATAAAAACAGTCCGTGGCATGGGATATTCGCTGGAGAGCTGATATGGACGTAATCAATAAGCTCCGCATAAAATTTATTGTCATTATCGTTATTATCCTGACAGTGATTTTCAGCGTGATTTTCAGCGTAATAAACATAATGTCGTCACAATCGACCGAGAATCAGATTCGTATGCGTCTGCAGGAGCTTGTTGACCACGACGGGGTGTATTTTCCGCAGAATTATCCGTACCGATTTAAAGACATGGTTTACGAAGAAAATGTTCTGAATAATCTTATGGATATGCAAGAAAAGCCTCCTGAAGAAGATGAGCTCGAAAACAAGTTTATGATGGGCAGACGCGATAGGTTCCAGTTTTTTTCGTTCAAACAGCCTTTTGAAACTTCAAGCCTGCGCAATTATTTTTCTGTGAAACTCGATAATAATAGAAAAATAACCGAAATACTGTCTCCTTTTCCTATCCATTATACGAACGATGAGATAGCGGAGCTTATTCAGTCAATTGCGATAAAAGATTCCAGCATGGGTTTTTTAGGCGGTATAGGATATATGACCGCGAAAAAAAGTTACGGGTATATCGTTGTGTTTGCGGAGGTTCAGGCAGAGGCAAACCTTCATGCTATGATTTTCAAAATATCGATATATCTTTATGTTATAAGCCTTTTGATTTCGATAGTGATAGCGTGGTTTTTCTCCTGTTGGGCTGTAAAGCCGGTAAGGCAGGCGTTTGAGAAACAAAAAAGATTCGTAGCTGACGCGAGCCATGAGCTGAAAACTCCGCTTGCTGTAATATCTGCCAATCTTGATGTATTGGCTGGCGAGACAGGCGAAAACAAATGGATTACCTATATCCGTGGCGAGATAAAACGAATGAGCAAGCTCGTCAAAGATTTGCTGTACCTTGCTAAATGTGACAGTCAGGAAGTGAAATATCAGTTCTGCGAGTTTGATCTTAGCCGCGCTGTGATGAGTTCCGTGCTGCCGTTCGAGAGTACCGTTTATGAGCAGGAAAAAACGCTGGAAACTGATATAGCGGAGAATATCCAGTATGTTGGTGATGAAAGCGGAATAAAACAAATTGTCGTGATTCTTCTTGATAATGCGGTGAAGCATACTGAAAAAGGTGCGGTGATAAAGATCTCTCTTTCTGTCTCCGGCAATAAAAAAATTATTTCAGTGCGGAATTCCGGTATTGGCATAAGTGCCGAAGAACAGAAGCACATTTTTGAGCGTTTTTACCGGACGGATAAATCGCGTGCCAGGGATACAGGCGGCTACGGTCTGGGACTTTCGATAGCGAAGTCAATTGCGGACATACACCACGCGAAGATTTCTGTAAGCAGCGTAGAAGGTGAATACACTGAGTTCGTTCTGGTCCTTTAATCACATGCATTAAGCTTATGCTTTAGCAGATGCTTTAATAGTTGCTGTTTTTATCCGATGTTGAAGTGACAATTCACGAAATTTCATAGCAAAAAAAAGCGGAGCGTGATTTTTTATGTTCGGAATTAAGATTTATGAGGCTCCTTCTGATATTGATGCGGTTATACGCAAATGGAAGGATATTGGATTTGACACGGTAATGACAGGCAGAAACTGTCTTAAAAACATGGATTTCATCAGGGAGATACATTCCGCTGGGCTTAAGCTCAGTGTGGTGGAGCCGGTTTTTCTTGTTCCTGATGAAGCCGAGAAAGCGGAATGTGCGGGCGGAAAAAAGAATGACGCGCTGTTTGACAGAGCTTTGCTTGAAGACGGTTCGCCAGCTGAAGAAGATTGGGTGCGTTTCATATGCCCTACAGATGAGAGGTGGCTTTCTCATGTTTATGAGCGCATCGGTAAGGATGCTGCTCTTGGCGCGGACATATTGACTTTTGATTTCGCGCGGTTCTATCAGTTTTGGGAGACGGTTCTGCCCGATTCTCCAGTATCGTCACTGAAACGTACATGCTACTGCGAGCGTTGCAAAAAAAATGCTTCGGCTTTTAAAACCCAAAAAGAATGGCGGACGACGATTGTTTCGCAAGTTGTGAAAAACTGTGCGGCTGCTGCTAAATCTGTAAATCCGGCAGTGAAAACCGGCGTTCATATTGTGCCGTGGAAAACTGATATGTTCGATGGTGCTTTGGAGGAAGTTATCGGGCAGAACCTTAGAGCTTTGAGTGAAAACGTGGATTTTTTTGCTCCAATGACATACCATCACATGATTCGGCAGTCACCGGAATACATCAGCGAGCTTGTGAAAAACCACCGTGAATACATTCAAGACAGAATACCAGTCGTTCCGTCCGTTCAAGTGAAAGAGCTTTATAGAAACGATGTTCTTTCGCGTGAAGAGTTCAGAAAAGCGATAAAAGAGGCTCTTCGTTATTCTACAGGCGGCATTTCGTTCTTTCAATGGAATGATATAGCTAATTCCGAAGAAAACTGCAAGATTATAAAGCAGGAAATCAGCGTGTGTCTTGTAAATAATCGTGTTTTTCTTGTATAGTAAATGCACGAGGTAACTGATGAAAATTAATCCGCTTAGGGGAATGCGCGATATTTTGCCTAAAGAGCAGCGCATCCGTGACTATATTGAAGGAAAAATCCTTGAAGCATACAGGTCTTCCGGTTTTGAACGCATTTCAACACCTATCCTTGAAGATATTGAGAATCTGAATAAATCTGAAGGTGGCGACAACCTTAACCTCATTTTCAAAGTTCTTAAGAGGGGCGAAAAACTCGAAAAGGCTTTGGAGAGCGGAAATCCAGAAGAGCTTTCAGATATGGGGCTTCGCTATGACCTTACGCTGCCGCTTTCTCGCTATTTCGCGGCTAACAGGAATGTTCTTTCTTTCCCTGCAAAAATAATCCAGATAGACAGATCTTTCCGGGCGGAGCGTCCGCAAAAAGGCCGCTTCCGTGAATTTTTCCAGTGCGATATCGATATACTTGGCGACTCATCCCCGAATGCGGAAGTTGAGCTTATCGACGCAACGACAAAAGCGTTGTTTGCTATCGGTTTCAATGATTTTATTGTACACATAAACGACAGGCGTATTCTTCGCGGAATGCTGGAGAATATGGGTTTCGCAAAAGATTCTATAGACTCTGTGTGTATTTCGTTCGACAAGCTTGATAAAATCGGTGTGGACGGAGTTACGGCTGAACTCACGGAAAAGAATTTCCCGACTGATGCTGTTGTGGCTTTGAAAGAGTTTATGTCTGCTGGCGCAATTAAGCTTGATGACGTTGCAGCGCGTTGCGGAGACCCTTCTGTTGCAGATGATCTTAAATATGTTATAAAAACAGCAACAGAGATTTCCGGCGGAAAATACAAAATAGAGTATACGCCGAACCTTGTTCGCGGACAGGGCTATTACACTGGCATGGTGTTCGAAATTACGTGTCCTCAGTTTTCTGGAGCTGTCGCGGGCGGTGGAAGATACGACAATATGGTTGGAAAATTCCTTGGTCAGCAAGTTCCGGCTGTTGGCTTTTCTATCGGTTTTGAGCGCATTTGCGGCATCCTTATGGAGCAGGGCTACAAAGTGCCGGATGATAAAGAGCGGTTCGCGCTTTTGTACGACGACTCGTTGGCTTTCTCCGCGGTTGTTGCAAAAGCAAACGAGCTTCGCGGCGAATACTGCGTTGCGTTGTTCAAAAAATCGAAGAAAATCGGACCACAGCTTAATATGCTTGAGTCTGCTGGATTCACGAAGTTCGCCGCGCTTAACCCAGACGGTTCGCTGAAAATGTTCGGCGGCGACAAGTAAGCGGGGCTGGCGTTTTTGAGTTCGTGCGTCCGGTGGTAAGTGCGTTTGCTTAATAGGAGGCAAATGAGCGTGCTCGGCCAAAAGCGAGGTTGTTTATGACGCGTGATGAGTTTCTTTTCTTGCTGCAGACAGAAAAACCGTATGAATTTGAATTCTGCGGCAAGAAATACAATATCACATACGACAAAGACAGTTCCGGTAAAACGTGGATAGTGTTCGGCAGGCTCTATGAAGGCAAGCGTTACGCGTCATACGGCGAGCTTATGAACAACGCGAAAGTGGAAAATCACTTTTTCCGCGAGATTCTCCCGGAACTGACAGTTTCGTAATCGCGAAAAAGAAAAAAAATCAACAATCCAATAATTACAGAAAATGGATAAAACAGCTGCGCAGGCGTTTGCTGAAAAAGTATTACAATAATGCGTAGCCAACAAGGTCCCCTACAAGCCAGTATTGACGAACGAAGTGAGGAACTAACTGAGCTTGTAGGGATGTTGGCGAAAGCATTGTTGGAGA
>JAIKVO010000150.1 GCA_024685655.1 Treponemataceae bacterium | reverse complement strand
GGCGGAAAAAATATTCCGAACATCCGCTGCATACTCGACGACAAACCGTTTATCGGAACAAAAATAGGCTGAAATCCGCCAGAGCAATACGCCGGATTAATCGGTCTTTCTAATCTGCCGAAGCCAGATCAAAAGCCGATAAGCTGAAAAGAAGTTTACGGAGTTTTTCTCCATACTGCTTGTCAGAAGCCCAGGTTCCCGCAAGCCCGAAAACAAAAGGCGCTTTGCCCCTGGGCTTTACGTATTTATATCGGTTATCTATGCATTCATTCACAAGCTCGCGCGTCGTTCCGTATGCATGAAGATGCTGTATATGCGCGCGAACGCCAAGTTGCTCCGTTTCGAAAACGTTTCCGCGATGTTCTTTGTCCATTGCGCCAAGCCCGCAGAAATTGTTCATATCCACGGTAACAAGCCCACCGAACTTCAGATATCCTGTTTCCAAGCACATCTGGACGAACGCTATATCAGAGTTTATGCCCTCAGCCGCGCCTTCTTCCACATAAAACCTTGCAAGACGCTCGACTTTCTGGCGATCAGCAGCCGGATTCCTGTTCATAAAAAAAGACACAAGCTCCTCTGCCGTCTTTTGCCCAGCAGAATCTATCCTCAGCGAAACCGATAATAAAGGCTCAACTTGCGGGGTATACACAAAAAAGGGCAGAACAAAATCTACACAAGCGGATGTACCGAAATCATACGCAAAAACACTAGTACCTATGGTAAACAACACAAAACAAATGACAACAAAAGCAATTATTTTTCTCATTATAAAATAATTATCGGATTTTTCTAATTTTTTTTTCGAAAAATAGATATTTCTTCAAGCTGAATAGCAATAATAAATATGATGATGCAAATAACATATGAAAGCGAAACAGACCTGCGTGCGGGCAAAAAACCAGATGTTCGAGAACAGGCAATAAAAAAAGGAATTTCCTCTCTTACGGACAAAGAACTTATAATGATACTACTTGGGACCGGAATCAAAGGCGTTCCTGTAGGAGAGCTTTCTGATGAAGTTCTTAATGTTCTGGACAACTACAACACGAGCGAAATTCATGAGCAGCTTTCGTTGATTCCTGGAATGGGACCTGGAAAGACGACGCTTGTACTTGCGGCGTTGGAACTTGGCAGACGCATTACGGCAAAAAACTCACTCCGTGTGAAAAAACCGACAGATATCGTACCGTTCATCCAATCATACGCACTTAAACAAGAAGAACATTTTCTCTGCATAACGCTCGACAGCTCGCACGACATAAAAAAACTCCACGAAATCTCAAAGGGCATTTTGAACAAGTCGCTTATACATCCGCGCGAGATTTTCGCGGATGCAATAACCGACAGAGCCGCCGCAATAATCCTTGCGCACAACCATCCTTCAGGAATCGCATTGCCTTCGGGAGCGGATGCGGAAGTAACACAGATGATACTGGATGCGTCCAAGATTATCGGGATAACGCTTTTGGATCACATTATCGTAACAAAAACAGGATATTTCAGTTTCCGCGAGAAAACCGATATTTTTGAAAACCGGAATTCTGATAAAAAAAGCCACTTGTATTAAGCTTTAAATTCCTGTAACTTGTGAAAGCGACATTTTTTTTATTATAAAAGGCACAGCGCGATTTTCTGCCTGTCGCCAATATTGCATCAAAGGAAAGACAAAATGAAACATATTTCAGCCGTGCTTGCAGCACTTCTTATTATTATCAGCTTCTCATGCTATTCTGTTCCAAAATCTGTGCCGGAAGATTTAACAAAGGAAGAACTGATTCAGTTAGCGCAGGATGCATACGATGACGGCAACGAAAAAGCAAGTATCTTTTACTATCAAACGATAATCGAGCGGTTCGGCGAGGATATCGGCACACGTATAACAGCAATGTTCGAGATTGCACATATCTATACTAAGGCACAAAAATGGGACGAAGCACGCCCTATCCTTGAAGAGATAATTGCATACTTTGACACCCCGGATTCTGCGCTCACACTTCCACAGGCATATAAAAAGCTCGCAATCATAGACTGGAAAAAGCTCCCGGAGAATTCCGCGCTGTAGTTCGAAAGGGAAAATATAAGGGGCGTGCCCGTCGTTCGCGTGGTCGTAAAACGACCTGACGCGAACTAACGGCCGGGTGTTCCGCACTTCCGCTAACGCTCCCTACAAATGCTATCGACGTTCCTACACTACTTGCCTGCTAGGTGTTGTTTGCGAATCGTGTAAATTACGTAGTTTCTGTAGATACTCGAGATAAAGAACGTAGTTACCTACGTTCTTTATTATCCGGGATAATTATCGCGTCTACGGTAACGTCTTTTTCCTGCGCCAATGACTCAATAAGCTCCTTGGTGCATTTTATTGTGCCGCCACGCGGACTCGGATGCGGCTCAGCATCGCCAATCAGAATGACTTTCCGCTGTGCGTCCTGCCGCCACTCGTAGAAATTCAGCGACGCGTACAAAGCTTCGTAGACGGCTTCTGGAACATCGCCACCTTCTTTTCCTGTTATCGTAAACGAATTCAGCTGTTTTTTGAATGTCTCCACATCTTCGGTGAAAGCGAAATACTTTACAGGAAGAGTTTTGTACCTGAACGAGTCGGTGTAATCGCGGTAAAGGATAAGGCCGAGCCGCACCTCTCCGCACTCTTTCAAGGAATCGATAAGCCGCGGAACAAACTCGTTGCGCAAGACCTGAATATCGTCCTTCATGCTGCCTGTCGCATCAACTGCGAAAACAACATCTATTTTTCCCTTCGGATTTATTGCGTTGAACGAATTCATAATATCATCAACGATTGATTCAGTACCTTTCGATATAATGAAAGTTCCGCTTCCAGAACCGGCAATATCTTCAAATGCTGCCGCCGCAACAGGATTATACGCATCCGTCAGCACTACTTCAGGCTCTGGTTCTGGTTCTTCAGGCTTAGGCTTGGGCTTCTGGACAAAATCGAACATAAACGGATTGTCAAGGAAACCACCGTTATAATCACCATAAGGCATTTCGAATGTACGGATATTTATAAAAGTTCCTTTGGAAATTTCGACAGTTCCATTGCGAGTCCACGGATATCCATAGATAAGAACTTGCGGAATATATATGCAAAAAGCGCTTCCAAACGATTCATCTGACTGCGGTGTCGAATCCATGAGGCTGTTCTTTGAGTATTCAGAGACAAGGAACTCACCGTTAAGTATACGTTTCTCGTCACCGTTTATCGAATTATACTCCTGCGCTCTGTATGCGTAGTTTGACTCCACTCCAGAAGGGTCTTTTGTAGTTTCAGTGAGCATAACAGACTTAACACCATCTTTTTGACGGATATATAATAGATATCCGCCTTCTGGATATTCTTCGATACGTAGATCAGACGGTTCGATACTAAGGTCTGCAGCGGCTGCAGAAAAACACAAGCATGCAAAAAGAACATACGCAAACAGGCTTTTACAGACAGGCTGTCTGACGAATAGTGAAGTGCATCGGCTGGTGATAGCTTGTGTACGCATTTTTATGACTCTGGAAAAAAACTTTTTAAACGACTCTTTCATACTGTCTCTATCGGTAGAAAAAATTACATGATATATCATTTTTTTTTAAGTTATGATACAATACTTAAGTAGCACTGAAAAAGTGACTGAGTTATCGTGACGAAGACTTTTCATGGGAGGTGGGAAAAGTATGGACAACGAACAATACAACTTTGAATCTGTCGATATTGAAGAGTTCTATGACAAAGATGAGCTGAACGATGAATTTTCCACTAACCTCGTTGTACTCACTGATAAAGAGCGCGTCCTTGTAAACCTGATGTTCGACAAACTGAAGACAATCTCACCGGAAACGCTTGAGGTTTTTGCCAACAGAATGGCTGACTTGGAGCGGCTTACACGGAACATTGCACACTTTCCATCGCTTTTTCAACAGCAAAAATATTCCGCTGAAATAACGACAGAAAAAACACTTGTGGAATCTCTATTAGCACAACGTGGTGCCGACAGAATTCTGCATCTTCCTACAAAAGCGATACTTGGAAAAGGATTCCTTGTCGCCAAATTCCAAGCTTTCACCTCTATGATGAAAATCGCCGTTGAGTGCCGCTTCTCAAAGGATGAGACTGCCGCTTTCCAAAAAGCGAGCCTAAACCTTATGTTCACGCTCATGGCTGAGGATGTTTATCTTTCTCTGCTTGACAATACATCGATTCCGGTTGATTTACGCCAACAGGTAGCATATTCGCTAATAGTACTGTGGGAACACCGCAGTGACCAGAACGTTGCGGACATGGCTCCTGTTCTGGAGTCCGTCTGGATAGCGCGCCGAAAACTCGCGCCTGTGTTCGGAACGATGGTCGGCACAAGCGAACTGCTTTTGCTTTCGATTGAAATGGACGATCAATGGTGCAAATTCATCTCATCAAAACTATGTGATCCAGAAGTCGCCATGTCAATGGAGGAGTTTCTTTTCGGGCTTTCCTACGAAGATATACAAAGACTTAAACAAATCCTTAGGGATAAGGGAATAAACGCAATAGGCCGTGATGAAGTTTCAAAGTTCTTGAACAAAGAGCCAGAATACGACCAGCAGAACAACAAAGATCCACGTCAGTTCTATCTTCATTATTCGGTAAGGAGAGATAACGCAAAAGCACGTTTGCGGATGAACCTACCGGGACCACATTCCACGCTGGAAGACCATTACATGCGCTTTATTCTGGAAAAAAACAAGGAGAAACAATACAACGATGTCTATGCAAAACAAACAGGTCCCATATCGGTTTGGTGAAAAACTTCGCACAGTACGCGAAAAAAAAGGATATACTCTAAAAGTTGTCGCTCAGCAAGCAGGAGTGAGCGAAAGCCTTGTCTCACAAATAGAGCGCAACAGAGTTTCTCCTGCAATTGACACTCTTCTTACACTGGCGGATGTTCTGGATATAAACCTGGAGTTTCTTTTTGAAGAATACCGGCGAGACCGACCGGTTCATATAATACGCGCAGACGAACGTCGTAAAATAGAAGAAGATGCTGCATGTTACGAGGAGCTTGCAAAACCATCAGAAAGCGACGGTGAACATGCGATGGAATCGTATCTTCTTACAATCCCTGCAGGAGAACACACGCACCGCGGCTCGTACGGCCATTTGGGACGCGAGTTCGGCTACATTATCGAAGGCAAGGCTCACTTCCAGTACGAGTCGCTTTCTTATGACCTTGAAGCCGGTGACAGCATCTCGTTCTCGGCATCTTCGCCACACACGCTCATCAACAGCGGCGACATAACGCTGAAAGCACTTTGGGTCGTAACGCCGCCGCAGCGTTTCGGTTAAGAGCCGGATTTGCCTACGACCGCGCTATTCAGTTTTGCGCGGCTCATTTTCAATCTTGAAAACTCATTTATTTTCGCTTATACTGTTAGAATACTACATTTTAGCACATAAGCCTTTTGCGCGGTGTCGCCGCAGAGACTTAAACTTTTACAGGAGAAGGAAATGGTAATTCTCACATTAAACTGCGGAAGTTCATCCGCGAAATATCAGGTATACGACTGGGACAACAAAGACGTTCTCGCATCCGGCGTCGTTGAGCGCGTTACCCAGCCTGGTTCAGTAATCACACACGAGGCAAAAGGCAAAGACAAGTTTGTAAAAGAAAGCCCATGCCCAACACACAAAGAGGCAATTGAGCTTATTATCGCTACAATAACGGATCCTTCAGTCGGTGTAATCACAGACATGAGCGTTATCAAAGCTGTTGGCCACCGCGTTCTTCATGGCGGCGACAAATTCACAAAATCAGTTATCGTTACACCAGAAGTTATCGAGACATTCCGCTCCGTACAGGATCTTGGACCGCTCCACAACCCGGCAAATATCATGGGTATTGAGGCGGCTCAGAAAGTTCTGCCAGATGTACCGCACTGCGCCGTTATGGATACAGCTTGGCACCAGACAATGCCAGACACATCATTCATGTATGCAGTTCCAAAAGAGTGGTACCAGAAATATCAGGCACGCCGCTACGGTTTCCACGGAACATCATTCCTTTACACCGCAAAACGCGCTTCTGTACTGCTCCACAAAGAGCCTAAAGATACGAACATCATCATTGCACATATCGGAAACGGTGCTTCTATGTGCGCAGTAAAGAACGGACAGTGCTTCGACACTTCAATGGGTATTACACCTCTTGAAGGTCTTGTTATGGGTACACGCTCCGGCGACTGCGACCCGGCTCTTGCGCTTTACATCATGCGTAAAACAGGCATGAGCGTTGCAGAGATGGACACCACGCTCAACAAGAAATCCGGTCTTCTCGGTATTACAGGCAAGTATGTTGACCGCCGTGACGTTATAAAGGCAATGGAAGAAGGCGATGAAGACGCAAAGCTCGCTTTCGAGATGGAATGCTACAGACTTCGCAAATATTTCGGCGCATACCTTGCAGCCCTTGGCCCGATTGACGCTATCGTTTTCACGGCGGGCGTCGGCGAGTTCAGCGTACCGGTACGCGAGCGCTGTATGGAAGGTCTTGAGCACCTTGGGATCAAGCTCGACAAGCACAAGAACTCACTTGCTCACACACGCAATGCAGAAACATGCATCAGCGCGGACGACAGCAAAGTAAAGATTTTCGTTATTCCGACGGATGAAGAGCTTGTTATGACAGAAGA
>JAIKVO010000119.1 GCA_024685655.1 Treponemataceae bacterium | reverse complement strand
TTCAGCTTAAGCTTTACAACGCTCTTTTTGATGACCTTCAGTACAAGATTCTGCGCACAGGTATTCTGGAGCGCGGTCAGCGTGTTGACGGTCGCGGTCTTGAAGATATCCGCCCTATTACATGCGAAATCAATGTTCTTCCGCGTCCGCACGGATCTGCAATCTTCACACGCGGTGAAACACAGTCACTCGCAGTTGCGACACTTGGAACGGCTCTTGACGAGCAGGTTTACGATGACATCGACGGCGACCGCCGCGAGCACTTTATCCTTCACTACAACTTCCCGCCATATTCAGTCGGTGAAGTTGGTCGCCTTGGAACAGGCCGCCGCGAAATCGGTCACGGAAACCTTGCACGCCGCTCTTTGGAGCCAATGGTTCCGTCACGCGAAGTATTCCCGTACACAATCCGCGTAGTTTCTGAAATTATGGAGTCTAACGGCTCTTCTTCAATGGCTTCTGTTTGCGGCGGTACACTTTGTATGCTCGCTGCCGGCGTTCCGATGAAAAAGCCGGTTGCAGGTATTGCAATGGGTCTTATTACAGAAGGCGAGCATTACGAGAAGTACGCTATCCTTTCTGATATCCTTGGTGAGGAAGACCACCTTGGCGATATGGACTTTAAGGTTGCCGGTACAGAAGACGGTATCACAGGCTTCCAGATGGATATTAAGATTGCCGGTGTTACGACGGAAATCATGCAGAAGGCACTTGCTCAGGCAAAACGCGGCCGCCTGCACATCCTTGGCATCATGAAGCAGACAATCTCCAAGCCAGCTGAGAAAATCAGTGAGTACGCTCCTAAGATTGAGACAATGAAGATTGCCATTGACAAGATTGGTGCTCTTATCGGACCGGGAGGAAAGACTGTTAAGGCTATTTCCGCTCAGTATGGCGTTACAATCAATACAGAAGATGACGGTACTGTTACAATTTACGGAAAGAACAGCAAGGCAACAGACGGCGCAAAAGCAGCTGTTAAGGGCATTGTTGAGGATCCTGAAGTTGGTACAATCTACAACGGTACTGTAAAGCGCATCATGGAGTTCGGAGCTTTCGTAGAGATTCTCCCTGGAAAAGAAGGTCTTTGTCATATCTCCAAATTCTCCAGAAAGAAGATTGCATCTGTAAACGATGTTGTTAAGGAAGGACAGCAGATTCCTGTTAAGCTTATCGAAATTGATAAGATGGGCCGCCTTAACCTTTCGTATATCGATGCTATCGAGGCTCAGGCAAAATAATTGGCGGTTACTGTAAACGAGCTGTCAAATAATATAGTTCTCATAGCGGAACCGATTGCAACAGTGAAAACCGTTGCAATCGGTTTTTGGTTTTCTGCCGGGTCGCGCTATGAAAAAAACGATGAGCGCGGCATTGCTCATTTTACGGAGCATATAATTTTTAAGGGTACGAAAACCCGCTCCGCATACGACATTGCTTGTGCGTTCGACCGCATCGGCGGAAACCTGAACGCTTTCACGGAGCGCGAGCAAATATGCCTTCAGTGCGTCGTGCCGTGTAATTATGCTGAATACGCACTTTCAATCCTTTGTGACATGACAGAGAATGCTCTTATAAACGAGAGCGACGTTGACAGGGAGCGGCTCGTAATAGAAAACGAGATTGTTTCCGCACTCGATGATCCTGAGGAAGCTGCAATGGATGCAGTGATGGAAGCCGTGTGGCCGGATAATTCCATTTCGTGGAATATTTGCGGAACTGTAGAGTCCGTTCGCAAAATAGACGCGTCACGCCTTCGCGCTTGGTACGCAAAGTTTATTTCAGGCGGTGAGCTTGCCGTTTGTATAGCCGGAAACTTTGAGGCTCAGAGCATCAGGAGTGTTTTGGAGCATTGTTCGCCGAAGCGTAAAAACACGCAGTCTGGCTTTTCTGACAAAGCGCGGAGTATGGCTTTTGGGACGCTGCCTGTATGGAAACCTGGCTTTCATTATGTGAACGCGGAATTCCAGCAGGAACAGGTTATGGTTCTTTTCCCTTTCCGCAGCATACCCGACGAGGACGCATACTATGCTTGGGCTGTGCTTAACGCGCTCACAGGCGATACAATGAGTTCCCGGCTTTTTCAGAACTTGCGGGAAAGCAAAGGGTATTGTTATAATGTATACAGTTTTTTTTCTGTTTGTACCGACTGTGGCTTTTGGTGCGCGTATGCTTCCGTTCCTAAAAGCAAGGCAGCGTCCGCATGCAAGGAGATAAGCCGTGAGATTCGGCGCATCGTGGAGAATGGCATTTCTGATGACGAGATAGAAGCTGCGCGGGAACATCTTTGCGGCGAGGAGATAATTCTTTCCGAGGACATAGAAAACCGGATGAAGCGTCTTTTCCGCAATTTTTCTTATGGTTTCGCGCAGAATGACTGGGAACAAACAGTGGAGCGGCTTAGGAGCGTTGACAAAGAATCTTTGAGCAAGGCTATAAGTTCGCTTTTTGACGGTAATAATGCCGCATTTGTTATTTACGGGCCGAAGCTCACGGCGAAACAGCGGGAAATGCTTGAAAAGGCGGGGGAAATATGGAAAAAGTTGAAGGATTGAAAGACGGCTGCGGAAGTATAAGTTTTGCAGCTTCCAGCAGTTCTAGCGGCTCTGGCTGTGGTGAAAATATGCAAAACGCGGCAGTTTCCGCACAGACAGGAGCGACTGTAACAATAAAATGCATGGTGCAGGAAGGAGCCGCGCTCCCAGAATACCAGACAAAGGACAGTGCCGGTGCTGACATACGGGCGTTTCTCCCGGAGTGTGTAATTATTGCGCCAGGCGGCAGAAGTCTTATCCCGACTGGGCTTTCTTTTGAAATACCGTCCGGCTACGAGGTGCAAGTACGTCCTCGCTCTGGGCTTGCCATTAAAAACGGAATTACATGTCTTAACGCGCCTGGCACAATAGACGCTGACTATCGAGGCGAAGTTAAAGTCATTTTATATAACGCGGGAAGCGAGCCTTTCACTGTGAATAACGGTGACCGAATTGCGCAAGTTGTTGTCGCTCCGGTAACTACCGGATACTTCCAGAAAGTAAGCGAGCTTTCGTCCACGGAGCGCGGCTCCGGTGGCTTCGGCTCAACAGGAAAGTGAAGTTTAGAATCAGGTAAGAGTTGATATGCGGAATTTTCACGGAAGCGGAAATGATGATATGCGGAATTTTCACAACGATGAGAACGGAACTAAGATGAAAAAAGCAGGTTCAAGTTCTACTGTCAGAAGAAAACGCTATCCGCGCATGAAATCGAATGTCATTACTCGTTACATAATAAAAGAGCTTCTTCTATATTTTTTCATCGCTTTTCTTTTTTTCTTTTTCGTGTTTTTCGTTAATCAAATACTTCTAATGGCGGAAGATTTGCTGAAAAAACGTGTTCAGCTAATGGATGTAATTCGCCTTGTTTCATATTCTTTGCCGTTTGTAGTTGCTCAATCAGCTCCTTTCGCAACACTGGTCGGATTCCTTATGTGTCTGGGCAGGCTTATGTCCGACAACGAGATTTTGGTTTTCCGGGCCGTAGGATGGAATTACACTATCATAATCCGCCCAGCAATAATCCTTGGCATCATAATATCAATCGCATCTTTTTTCGTGAACGATTACCTTCTTCCTTTGGGAACCGTTTCATATAACAAGCTTTACCAACAGATACTTTTTTCAGATCCTTCAATAGAATTGGAATCTAACTCCATAAAAAGGTCTAACAATTCCACGCTGGTAATTGGTGATGTAGACGGTCTTAAAGTATCTGATCTATTGCTTTTCGACAGTGACGGTAACGGAACCTTACGGATTATCGTGTCTGGAGAGACAAGCATAGTGGAGCCGTCTGATCCTGCTGTATTCATGGAACTTGAGATGAATTCAGCTACGGCAGTTTTCATAGACACAAGGAATATGATGAACGTAGACTGCCTTACTTCTACGAACTCCTTGATGAATATTTTTGCTTCTGGGCTTTTCACTTACACGAGCACCGGTAACCCGCGAGAACTTACGTTCGTAGACTTGAAGAAGCGTTTGGAAGCCCTGAAGGCGAATCCTCTTTCAAGCATGTATGAAATCAATTTGTGGGAACTGGAGTACAACAAAAAATTCGCTCTTCCATTCGGCTCCATTTTCTTCGCTTTTTTGGCAATCCCGCTTGCTATAGTATTCGGTAAGAAAAACGGTCAGACGATAGGACTGATTATCGGGGTTCTTATCTGTGTTTTGTACTGGGCGATGCAGATAGTCGGCCAGACTTTAGGAATCAGGAATGGATTCAGTGGGTTTTGGGCTATCTGGATTCCGAATATCGTAATCGGGGTAGTCGGTTTTGTTTTTTATTTCAGGATATTACGGCGATGACACTTCTAAAATATCTCTTTAGGAAATTTCTTCCAGCTTTTCTTGTCTCTATGCTTTTTTTCTCGGTTGTACTTTGTTTGGTCGATCTTTTTATGCATCTTTGGGAGTATATACAGAATTCTGTTCCTTTCGCGAATCTTGCTCGCCTTATGCTGTTGTATGTTCCGAAAACATTATGGTATGCGGCTCCACTTTCTATGCTGTTCGCGGTCGCTTTTACACTGAGCATGATGTATTCGAACAATGAGCTTACGGTAATATTCGCATCGGGTGTGTCACTTTTTAGGTTCACTCTGCCGCTTCTTGTCTTTTCCCTGTTTTTGAGCGTCGGTTTCTTTTTTTTCGAGGATTATATTGTAGTTCCGTATTACAAACAGAAAGTTGAATATCAGAAACTCCTTCTAGGTGAGACTGATTCAAAAGACAACGAAGATGTTGTAATAATCTCGGATGGAGGACTGACAGTATACAAGGCTGATTATTATGATGATGTTAATCAGCGGCTTTATGGTCTTGTCGTTGTCAGCAGAAATGACGATATGTCGTTGCGCCGTATTGTATATGGAGCTTCAGCTTCGTGGAGCGAGGAATTAGGATACTGGAGAATTTCTGACGGTGTAGTCTACAATTATAGAGATGGAAATATGACCGTTGACAATGAGATTACTTCTGGTGTGCTTATGACGCTGCATGAACCACCTGAGACATTCCGTAATTTTACGATAGATGTTGAGGAAGTGAACACGAAAGATGCTCTGGCGTATATAGATACTCTTAAGCGTGTCGGTCTGCCGTATGGGGAGCCGTTATCCGTGTATTACAAGAAATTCGCTTTTCCATCAGTTATTTTTCTTGTCGTGTTCCTTTCCATCGGGCTTACGGGGCGTTCCAGAAAGAACGTGCTCCTTGCGAGCCTTATTCTATGTGTGAGTGCGGCAGTTCTTTTTTATGTAACGCAGATGGTCACGATGTGGATGGCGAAATTTGAATATCTTTCGCCTCTTATCGGAGCATGGGGACCTGTTTTCCTATTCTTAGGGATAAGCATCGCGCTTTTCAGGACTTCGCGAACGTAACATAAAAAGACTGAATTTGTTGTTCAGTTGAATGAACTTTATTGCGGCCATTTGCAATAAAATAGGCATAACGTGCTGAACTTCAAAGTTCAACCTGTAAATACTAACTAGGAACCAAAATGAAAGAGATTTTTACAGTACATCATAATGACGCTTGTTGCGCAGCCCGGACAGGAGTTCTTGAGCTTCCTCATGGAACTGTGCAAACTCCTGTGTTTATGCCTGTTGGCACGAATGCGACCGTAAAGGCGATTACAAAAGATTCTTTGGAAGAAATCGGCTTTGAGATAATTCTTGCGAACACGTACCACCTTTATCTGCGACCGGGACCTGAGCTTATGCAAAAGGCGGGCGGACTTCACGGATTTTCAGGATGGAAACGCAATTTTCTGACAGATTCAGGCGGATTTCAGGTCTTCTCGCTTTCACAGCTCCGCAAAATAACGGAAGAGGGCGTTAAATTCCAAAGCCACATTGATGGTTCTCGCCATCTTTTTACACCGGAATCTGTCGTTGATACGCAGGTAATGTTCAACAGCGATATCCAGATGCAGCTTGATGTTTGTACAGGTTTTGGAACCGAGTATAAAAAGGCTGTGAGTGCGCTTGACATAACGTCAAAGTGGGCTTTGCGCGCAAAAGCGGAATGGCTTAAAAAACGCGATGAAGGCTACATGGGAATGCTTTTCCCGATTGTGCAGGGAAACTTTTACAAGGATTTGCGACAGAAAAGTGCTGAATTCGTAGCTTCTCTCGACACACCGGGTATAGCTATCGGCGGTCTTTCTGTCGGCGAGGATTTTGACACATACTGCGAGTTCCTTGAATATACGGTACCGCTTCTTCCAAAGAACAAACCGCTTTATGTGATGGGAATTGGTACTCCTGATTTTATATTAGAATCGGTGTATGCCGGAATCGATATGTTCGATTGTGTCCTGCCGACAAGAAATGCACGGAACGGTTCATATTTTACGCATGACGGACCCCTTTCAATCAAGAAAGAGTGCTACAAAGAAGATTTTTCGCCGATTGACAGCGAGTGCGACTGCAAGGTTTGCCGTGAATACTCGCGTGCGTATCTCCGTCATCTTTACAAAAACGATGAGATTCTAAGCTCTATGCTCGCATCTTATCATAATCTCTATTTTCTCCATTCTCTTGTGAAAGATATTAGAAAAGCGATAAACGAGGACCGATTCGTTGAGTTCAAGAATTCTTTCATGGCAAGATACGGTTGTGTCAAGGCGCGCTCACTATAAAGCTCGCTTAAAGCCTTGACTCAACCGTTTTGGCAGCCGATAAAATAGTATCGGCTGCCAATAAAAAAGTGGCGAAAAATTCGGTGGAAGCAGCTATGCTGTAAAAACTGAGTAAAAGGTGATTATATGGTCAAAGCTCGTTTTCAGATAATATCTAAGTTATTTATATTTTTGCTATTTGTTATGATTTTCTCATTTTTCCCCGTTTACGCGGAAGAAGATGATGAGCAATCCGAGATGCAAAAACGTCTTGATATCCTGGAGTATGGTCTTGAATCAGAAATAAGCGATCTTATAACAACTTTGCAAAAAGAGAAGGATGATTCCCTGTCCGATGAGCTTACAAAAATTTTCTATAAAACAAAAAATGTCACTATCCGCGAGAAAATCCTTTCGTTTTTCACGATTATGAAAAATGACGCACTTAAGGATTATGCGATCGATATTATTGAAGACCCATATGACCTGAAAGTTTCTACTGCTGTTCTTGTTATAAAATATGCCGCCGCCTGCGGATTTACGGAGACAGCTCCTGCTATGGCAATGCTTCTTGAAAGCGAGAACGAAGATTATTACGATGCATGTCTTGGCGCGATAGGTGATGTAGGCGGCCCTGACGAAGCTGTTTTTCTTGCCGGCCTTTTGGACAAAGATCTTCCTCTTGGCAGGCGGCAGACACTCATGAAGTCGCTTGGCAAAATAAAAGCTGTCGAGACATGGGATAAACTCGTGGAGATAGCCGAGAACGAGGACGAAAACGAGTATGTCCGTATGTATGCTGCAGAAGCGTTGGGTGCTATGGAAGTAGAAGATTCTGTACCGGTACTTGTGGAACTATTTGAAAGTAACAGCTCGAATTTGCGGACTTATGTGATGAAGGGACTTTCGTATTTTCCCGGAAATGAGGAGGCGGAAGCAGTGATTCTTGAAGGTTTCCGGGATAATTATGTGAAGGTTCGTTTGGAGGCTGCCGCCTTTGCCGAGGCGAACAAGTTCGCGAAAGCCATGCCCAACTTGCTTTACCGCGCAAAAAATGACTCTGAAACTTCAGTGGTGTATGCGTGTTACCAGGCGATTGGAGCAATTTGTACGGAGGAGGGCATGGCTTTCCTTGTGTCGATTGTGCAGAATGAAAAGAAAAACGACACAGCTCGGGCAAAGGCGGCAGTCGTAATACTTAACACAGAAGACGAAAAGTCAATTAAGGCAGTGCTTGAAGTTACTGAAAAGACGCTTGAGGACACAAAGAAAACGGCGTTACGGTATGCGATCGGTAAAGAAATCGCGCTTCATGAAAGTCCGCTTTTCGAGGATATTTGCGGTAAGTTCCTCTCGAACAAAGATGCGTCCACAAATGGAATCGGTATGGATATTTGGGCGAAAAACCGTTATGAGTCACTTCGGTCTGTGATGGAAGAATTCTCAGAGAACAAAAACAATGCGCTTAAGAAAAAAGCGGCTTTTGTGCTTGAGCAGGCAGAACAAGAATTGTAAGAATGTTTCGGAAGTTATGTAGTTTGGATAGGGCGTAGCCCAACCGTGCCAGAAAAAGATAAGGGCGTGGTGCTGTCAACCGTTTTTGTTCGCGGAGCGACTTAGAGAGGGTATTCGCAACGTAGTTTCTAGCGGCGGAAGACACCGCAGACCGCTATGGCTGGCGGTCGAGGAGTCTGGAGCGAGGGGGAATTCCGCAACAAGCACGAAGTACGACGTTTCGAGCTGACTTCCCCCTGCCCTGAAACCTCGCTTCGGAAGTAGGGGGTTTGTCTTCTCCCACAAAAGTTATTTCGCTATACGAATCTCTTTGACTTCGTAAGATCTCTTAATATCATTGATCTCGAAATCAAGCTTATCGCCGGTCTTGCTGTTAAGAATTGCATTTCCGAGCGGAGACATGTAAGAGATAATGTTGTTGTCCGGGTCTGATTCCCACGGTCCAAGAATCGTATACTCCTCTGTTTTGTTTTCCAGAAGATTGAGCATAGTAACAGTTGTTCCGAAAGATACACGCGCCGTTGTGACTGTGGTTGGGTCGAAAATCTGAGCCCTTCCGATTTCGTCTGTAAGACGTGCGGCAGTAACATTGAGCTGGTGCTGCTTTTCTTTAGCGGCTTTATACTCTGCGTTCTCGCGAAGGTCACCAAGGGCGAGCGCGTCTCCAATTTCCTTGGAGTTCTGAGGAATCTCGACCTTAAGGATGTTGTCAAGCAAGGCTTTCTTGATATCGAACATCTTTGAAGTAACGATAAGTCCTTTCGGTGTGACGACTTTTTCTTCTGTTCCGTGGAACTTGAAATCTGGGTATTTCTCAAGGATTCCGTTACGCATCGTGACTGTAATAGTAGGATCAAGGTCGTGAATGTCGTCAACGAGCGTATAGAGTTTCGTGATTGTGTCCTTGTCGTGCTCCAGAATGTAGTTGAGCAACGTCTTGTCCTTGAAGAGCAGAATTTGAATCTGGCGGATAATCTTGCGGTTCTCCGTTGTGTCGCAATGGTTCGCAATCTCACGGTATGCAAGATCCATTATGTGGATAAGGACAATCATCTGCTTCTCATATGAGATTCCTGTTTCCTTGAACCAGTCTTCATCACGGCATTCCTTGAAGAAGTAAACTGCCGCCTCGCGGTAGTCGCGGTATCTTTCGAAAGCGTTTATAGCGAGTTTCTTAACTTTGTCCACATTGCCAGATGCAATCAAAGTTGTAAGCATATCCTGCTGAAGAACGGTTGGGAAAAGCTGTATGTAAATGTCCGCCCAATCCGGAAGCATCTTGATGCAGGTAAGGAAGTCCTTGCGGAGCGATGTGTTCTTTGTATCCTTCAGCTCGCTGTACATTTCGCTTGGTGAGTCAATCTTTGAATACATCTGAGAGAAGATGTTCAGATCGATTCCAGGATTGAGATGCGGGTATTGCAGAACTATGCGACGGACAACCAAATAAGATGCGAGTGTCTGCTCCGTAACGTTTGTCGTAGATTTGAGCAGGTTCGTGAAATATGCGAACATATCGGCGAATAAATCAGATTCAGTGTCCATTTCCGCGAATTTCATAAGAATATCGATTTTGGAGAAGAAATTCTTCTGAGCTTTGAATTCATTAGAAAGTTTTTCTTCCTGAGATATTGCTCTGTCACGAACCGTGTACATCGAGATATCGTCTGGAGATACACCAAACGAAGAATCATTTTCGAGAAGCTTTCTTGCCGATGTGCTCCAACCTGTCCATTCAGAAGGAGAAAGGATTGAAGGCACCAATTCAGCTTTAATGCGCTTGAAATCGCAGTTGTTGTCGAAGCTCTTGATAATCAGTTTTAGTGTGTTGAGCTTGTCATCTTTTACCATCTTAACAAGCTCATCCTTGTTTTTTGTGGCTTTAAGAACCCAGATATGGTCTTTTGCCAGTGGCTGGAGTGCGCTTACTGCCATTTTCAGGCTCATGTCGTGCACACCGTTCTTCTTGCCGAAGTTAATCGTGATTTTTTCGCCTTCTACCTTGCGGATAACGCCTACGCCCCATGAGCGGTGGAATACGAAATTTTTCGCATCAAAAGCAATGTGCTTTTCAAAGTCCGCGATTGCCTCGAACACATTGCGCCAGCCTTGTGTAAGGTTGGAAATCTTTATGTAATCCTCAAGCTGGCTGTGCCCCGCATATTTTCCGCGGAAGCAGTCTGTTATCTCTTTGCGTGCCCATGAATCTTTCTCATCGATGCTAAGGATAAGCTTAAGGATGTCGATGGCTGTGTCCCACTTCTTGTTATCTTTATAGTAATTGTAAAGCTCCTGCATCATTGCGGAACTTTTTTCATCGCTTATGTTCTTGGCAATTTTGCGTTGAACCATGTAGAAATAGTCGATTTCCTCAGGCACAAGCGAGACGAGCTTTGTCCACATCTCCTTTACCTGATTGACCTGACGTTTGTTTACATAGCGAGTAAGAGCTTTCTTGTAGTAATCGACGGCATCTTCCATGTTGCTTTCGCTTTCTGCCTTCTCGGCGAGCGTTTTAGCGATATCAGCCTCTTCGTAGTCAAGCCTTACGATTGTCTCATAGATTTCCCAAACTTTGTCGTTTCCTTCTTCCCTGTAGCATTCTGCTAATGTGTGAAGCGCGAACTTATTGCTCTCATCTTCGGCGAGTATACTTTCGCAAAGATATGTGACGATGTTCATCTTCTTGTTATCTATGAAGATATTTACAAGAGTCACGAGCGGAGAGTTGTCGAGCGTTCTTTTCTTAAGACCGAGCATACCGGAAAGATACAGTCCGATTATACTGTTTTTTGTGTGTGACAGGTGTTCGTCGCAAATTGCCTTGACTGCATCAATGCAGTTTTCTTTCTGCGCGTTCGTTACGATACCTGCAAGTTCGATAAAATGGTTTTTTGAATAGTTGCTTATTGCTGCACGGGTCCACTTTTCCTCGTTCAGCATATCCTGAACCGATTTTACCAATTCTTCAGACATAAGAATTACTCCTAATTTCTCTGGA
>JAIKVO010000209.1 GCA_024685655.1 Treponemataceae bacterium | reverse complement strand
TGTGTTACCGTTTGAATCTGTTGCAGTAACTTCTTCTACAAGCTCAATAGGATTTGGAGATGACTTAAGAGAAGAAACAGCAACTGAAACTGTCGAAAGAAGAACATTTACGACAGTATCATCAACGATTACTTCATCCTGATTAGTAGTATCATTATGTGTATACTCAAATGTGATGGAGTTATCGTTTTCATTCATCATATCAACCAGAACTTCTTCTGTTATACTTGTATCAATGTATCCCGTATCACCGAATACACTTGGAATGATAATTTCAATCATTTCATTTACACTGTTCTGGCTATTACCAGATCCAGACTCTCCGCTACCAGTTCCAGTTCCTGTTCCAGTACCAGTTCCTGTTCCATCGCCATTGTTATTGCCAGGATTATTAATACTATTCATTGCAATTCCGGCAGCACTCATAAGAGTTTTAAATGGAAGAACAGCATTTGTTGTGAGAGTCAGAATCAGAACTTTGTCAGACTGATTCAACGAAGCGATTTCACTTGTTCTTTTCGCCAGCTGTGTGAGAATTGCAGCCGAAAGAATTGGATCAGAAGCCGTTGAAGTTGCACCTGCTGTGATCAAAAGATCGTCTGTTGATTCTGAAGCTAACGCATCAGACATCATAGAAATTCTTTCTTCATCAGTTGTTGCTTCGTCTCCAACATCAGGAGCCAGATTTTTAACAGCCTTTGGCAGTGGTAAAGGATCTGTCAGCAAACTACAAGAAAAAAATGCAAACAAACATAACGTCGAAATAATAACGAATGTAACCTTATTCATCTTCATAATATCCTCCTTAAAAAGGGTTCACATTATCTTACCATTTATTGTTCCTTACCCAGAAAACTTCTGGATACGGAACAATTCACTCACCATTTATTCTAACACACGAAAATACAAAAACCAACACTTTACAAAAAAAAGATTTTTATTTTTGATTTTTTTTTGATTTTATTAAGAAACTGATTAGAAAAAACTCAAATAACTCTACAAATTATTCAATACCAGTAAGGCTTCTGCCTCTACACTTTCAGTCTGAGAGCGTACCGGCAGTATCTTGGAAATTTGAACAGTCACTTCTTTTCCGCCTAAATTTCTTAAATCTTGTTTTTTGTCTTCATTAATACGTATATGAATGAAATTCTCACTTACTGCGCGAATTTCGTTAATACGCCGCTTTTCGATTATCGCCTTGAATTGTTTTCCAAGAGCATTTTCCAAAAAGCATTTTTTTTGCTCCACCGCAAGAGACGTAAGCTGCCTTGCTCGTTCACCTGAAACTGACTGAGGCACCTGAGGACGCATTGAATACGCTTCTGTTCCTGGTCTAGGCGAAAACGGAAAAACATGGACCCAAGAAAATTCGCATTGACGAGTCAGCTCCATTGATTGCTCAAAATCATCATCCGTTTCTCCCGGAAAACCGGTAATAATATCAGCGGCAAGGAAACAGTCCGGTTTAATTTTCCGTAACATATGGGAAGCTTCTATTACATCGTGCGATTTGTAAGGTCGGTTCATGCTTTTTAAGATTTTGTCGCTTCCGGACTGTACAGAAAGATGGAAATGAGGCCGTATCCTGTCGTTTGAAAGGATTTTACAAAAATCGTCTGTCACGATATCAGGGTAAAGGCTTGAGATACGGAATGCAATTGTCGAAGTGTTCTCAAGAAGAAATTTCATCAACTCGGGAAAACGAATATTCTCTGCAGAAGAATAGTACTGTGAAAGATTAACTCCAGTTATAACGACTTCGCACTGCCCTGCCTTCTCAAGATTCCTGACCCTGCTGAGCACCTCTGATGCTGGTAGTGAAACTGACTTGCCGCGTGCAATGTGTATGCGGCAATACGCGCAATTGCAGTTACACCCGTCCTGGATTTTAATAGAAGCCCGTGAATGACTCAGAAACGTGTCCGTTGCCAGAGTAAACGAAGCATTGCGCAACTCGGCAGGAGAGACTTGAGCCACCACCATGTTCAAGAATGACGCGATTTTTTCTGGTGATACGCTGTCCTGTATAAAACCGAGCGACAAATCGTTTGCTTGTGATGATTGCTCCGTTTGTGACTTCGAGAACAATTCAGTCTTTATTATTGAAGAAAGTTTTGAAAGATATTCTTTTTCCGTGCCTTTTAGAACAGCGATACGGTCACTTATAGCACGGATTTCATCAGGTTCTACTTCTGCATAACAGCCAGTAACAAGTATAGCGGCACATGGAAACTTTTCAAGCAAAAGCCGGATTAGCCGCCTTGCTTTTTGCTCCGCCTTCGCAGTGACAGTACAAGTATTAACAACACAAAGAAATACATGATTATTTACTTCAACAGAGGCGGTACAAGGCGTAACATCTACTTGAAAACCACTGTCCGAAAACGCTTTTGCTGCCGCCTCAGACTCTATTTGGTTAAGCTTGCAACCAAGCGTCTCAAAATGAACTGTGCAGGATTCTGGAATCATTACTGTAAATGCTGCAAAACACGGGTTCTGCCGAGTTTCGCTTCGTTTCTGCTCGGATTAAGAGTAAGAGCCTGATCGTAAGCATCGGCGGCAGTCTTATACTCGCCTGCCATCTCACGCGCATAGCCTAATCTTGTCCACCAGTAGTCACGCTGCGGCTCTGTCATAACTGCTTGCGAGAATGCAATGTCGGCATGATTGTATTTAGCTTGTCTTACGTAAATTTCACCCATAAAATAATAAGCTACACCAAAACGCGATGAGCTTGACGTTGCTAAAGAAATGAATTCCTGAAAAGTCTCCAACGATTTTTCATTGTTTCCAAGATAAAATTGAGCCTCCGCCAGAACTTCGACAAGACGCGGATCGTATCTGGAAACAGTACGTCCTTTTGTGCTCCAGTATTCAGCTTCTCTATATTGGCCGTTTTCTATAAGGCTCCAGCAAAGAACAACATATGAATCAAGATTTCCCGGCATATTGTTTATTTCTTCAAGACACACTTCTATTGCCTCTGGATACCGGCCGTTTCTCCACATATCATAGGCATCTTTTTTCTCTGTCTGAGAAAAAACTGCTGAAAACATAAAAACAAGTAGTATTAGGGAAATAAACCTTTTCATCTGTCCTCATCGCCTCGTTTTATTATTTCATTGTACATTTGCCAGTAAAATGACTTCCTGGTTCCAATATCACTTGAGGTGCCGTTATATCACCCAGCACAGACCCCTCCGATGAGACGGAAACGAGTTTCTCTGCGTTTATATTACCTTCGAGGCTACCTTTTACGAGCACCCTTCCAGCAGATATATCTGCTTTTACGATTGCATTCTCTACTATTACAAGATCTCCGGTAGAATCAATGCTTCCGAAAAACTTTCCTTTAATCATGAAAGGCTTGGTGAATTTAATCTTTCCAGTAAACGTAATATCAGTAGCAAGAACGGTATCGAAACCTTCTTCATCAAGTTCAAAAAACTCTGAATCTTTTACATCAAACATACTCTTACTTTACCTACATAACGAGCTTCGGTCAAGCACAACTAGCCTTTGATTATTGCGATTCCTGCAGAACATCCTATTCTGTTCGCGCCTGCTTCAATCATTGATATTGCAGTTGCCCTGTCACGGATTCCTCCGGCTGCTTTTACACCGACATCTTTACCGACAGTCTCACGCATAAGCTTTACATCTTCCGCTGTTGCACCGCCTGTTCCAAAACCTGTAGACGTTTTGACAAAATCTGCGCCTGCTTTTACACAAACACGGCAAGCCTGTGCTATTTCGTCTTTTTCAAGATAGCAATTTTCAAGGATAACTTTTACAAGGCCTTTGCGGCCCGATTCTTCCGAAGCTTTCTGAACAGCAACGACAACTCCGCTGATATCTTCCTCAACATCATCCCAACGGCCGTCTTTCACAGCTCCGATATCGATTACCATATCAACTTCAGTAGCACCATCTTTTACTGCTGAGCCCGCTTCAAAAGCCTTTGTATCATGATTACATGCACCAAGGGGAAAACCGACTACAGTACAAATTTCGACATCAGTACCTGAAAGCATCTGTACCGCTTTCTTAACCCATACAGAATTTACGCATACAGAAGCGAACTTATTTTCAGCCGCTTCTTTACAAAGCTTTTCGATATCCGCAGTTCGGGCAAAAGCTTTTAAATTCGTGTGATCTATCATTTTTGCGATTTCTGAGTTTGTCATATTATCCCCCTGGCTGATTCAGCGGCACCAACAGGCGCAACTGAAAAAAAACGATGCCGCAAAAACAGCACCGTTTGAAACAAATCGTAGATTATATGCCC
>JAIKVO010000110.1 GCA_024685655.1 Treponemataceae bacterium | reverse complement strand
GTAAAATTTTCTGTGTAAATGGCTGACAAATATGATACTCTTAAGGAGGAGTACAATGTTGGCCAAAACAAAAGAAAAAGATGTCATCGACCAGTTGCTGGATCAGATTGACTTCCACGGAATGACAGCAGAAGAATTAGCGGGAGAAAACGGTTTGCTCAAAAAACTGACAAGCCGTTTTTATTCCAAAGCTCTGGATGCTGAAATGGACGAGCATCTGGGCTACAAGAAAAATGACAATGCTGGTGATAATTCCGGCAACAGCCGAAACGGTTACACAACAAAAACTGTCATAACCGATGACAATGACACGATAGAGGTTCAGGTACCGCGAGACAGAAACAGTACCTTTGAACCTGTAATAATTCCAAAACATGAAAAACGCACGCCGCTTTTTAACGACCAGATTATTTCGATGTATTCATTCGGAATGAGTACCCGTGATATCCAGCGGCATCTGCAGCAGGTCTACGGCGTTGAAGTTTCGCCTGAAACGATTTCAAACATAACAGAATCAGTCATGGCCGATGTCCGTGAATGGCAGAACAGGCCGCTTGAAAAATCCTATCCGATACTTTTTCTGGACGCCCTTCGTGTAAATTCAAGGCAGGACGGCAAGAACGTCAACAAAGCCCTTTATGTAGCCCTTGCAATCAACTGGGAAGGCAGAAAAGAGGTTTTGGGCCTCTGGCTTGCTGATACTGAAGGTGCAAAATTCTGGATGAGTGTTCTCACAGACATAAAGAACCGTGGCGTTGAAGACATCCTCATTGCCTGCATGGACGGACTTACAGGATTTCCTGATGCAGTGAAAGCTGTCTTTCCTGACACTCACATTCAGCACTGTATTGTCCATATGATTCGTAATTCTACAAAGTTTGTTTCTTACAAAGACCTTAAGGCCGTCTGCCGTGATCTGAAAGAAGTCTACTCTGCAATTAATGCAGAAAGCGGACACGAAGTTCTGGAAGAATTCGGCAAAAAGAGGAATGACAAATATCCGATGATTCAGGCCTCCTGGGAACGCAACTGGAATGACTTGACGGAGTTCTTTAATTACCCTAAGGATATAAGACGAGCTATTTACACAACCAACGCAATCGAGTCTCTGAACTTTTCTTTGAGAAAAGTCACCAGAAACAAATCAAGTTTCCCTGATGATGATTCGATATACAAGGTAATGTATCTGGCAATTAAAAATGCCAGTACCCGCTGGACAATGTCCATTAAAGACTGGGGACTGGCAGTTAATCAGTTTGCAATATTATTTGACGGGCGTGTTCCCGGCTTTAATTAACCCCTGCCATTTACACAGAATTTATGACAGGGTCGGAAACTTGCGTAAAAAGAAAGTGTATCTGTTTATTTATAACTAATTGTAACAGATTGAGGACCAAACCATTTTGAGCGAACTTGTCCTGGTGCAAAATGTATTGTTATTTCTTTTTTTCCAGCGACAAATGCACTGTAATTTCTTTGTATAGGACGAGTCCCGTTTTTTATATCCTCGGAAATAACGTTATATTCATAGTCTGATTCCCATTTCTGGTTAGCCATCAGTTTTTTTTCGCAGTATTTACTAATCTCTTCTAGTTTTCTTCCAGAAAGGTTTTCCAGTGTTTCAATTTGTTTAGTCTTTTTGTTTAAAACAAAAGTTATAAAATATTCATCTTCAATGTTTTCTCCTGCATAAATATACTTTTTTATAAAGCAATTGAGATATTTTGAATTAGAATAATCTTCAGTTTCTGTCCTGTAAGTAGATGTAATGCCTGAATAAGGATAATCCATTTCTGCATATTTTTTATAGTCCAAAAAATCTTTTTCAATTTCTTCTCTAATAAAGGTTGAAAATTCAGGATATCGTTCATATTCCGGGATTTTAACAGTTGCAATAAGAGATTCAGATGCAATTGCTTGCGTGTTGACTATTATTGTCTCTTTGCAAGAAATAAGAGATGTTAACATTACAGAAAAAAATAATAATAATAATGATATAGACAAACTATGCTTAAAAAATAACTGCTTATTATAAAAAAAATGTTTCATAAAATCTTTTCCTTACTGATATTTTATATAGTTAAAACAATTGTTTGTATAGAAATAACATTTTTTTTCATTTTTTTAAACTTTTTTCTCCAAAATTGGTCCGAAATCCCAAACTTTTGAGATATTAATGGAGTGGGATTTGTTCCTGCGAAATCTATATTTCCATAAGAGAGGGTGTTTAATGGAAAATACAAATTATCACAAAAAATCAGTTGATGAACTCACTTTTACCGATGACGGTATGTTTCAGGCCGTATTGCGCGACCCGGAAATTTGTGCAGAACTTGTAGAAAGGTTGCTGTATGTAAAGGTAAACCATGTTGATTATCCTAAGCTTGAGAAACAGATTGCGCCATATTATTCAAGCAAGGGCGTAAGGCTTGATGTGTAAGGATACCGATAAAGTAATTGATGTGGAAATGCAATC
>JAIKVO010000050.1 GCA_024685655.1 Treponemataceae bacterium | reverse complement strand
TTTTGATGAATCGAAATACGGGTATTCAGATTGCCAGCGCTGGCATATTGCTCTTTCACATTGTTTTGATTATTAATTGTGCTCATTTTTTACTTCATGTTCTTCCATTTTAATTTCTTAATTCTTTTTGACATAAATCGGTATAAAATTCAAGATTTGTCCAAAGTTTGTGCCAAAGATTAAATCAAAATAAAAAGTTGAAAAATCTGATTTTTTGGAATATCATTTAAATATGTCATCGAATTATTTCTTAATAATAGTTTTCTTTCTCTGTATCTATCTTCCTATGATACAAAGGAACAGAAGAAGACACAGACAGCTAAGAAGAAGAACAAAAAAAGGAGAAAATCATATGGCACCAAAAATGCTTTCAGAATGTATCGGAAAAAAAGTATCTATCTATATCGAAGGTGGACTGGGTGGTTATGTTGCAACAGTCCTTGCGGTAGAAGACAACTTTATCAAGATTGAAGACAAAAAAAATATAAGATATATAAACGCAGATATGATTATTGAAATCAGAGTCGTTAAAGAATAGTCTGATGTCTGCACAGTCAGACTTCAAGCCGGAAAGAGTTGGGACCCATCAGGTAAGCTTTTATGAAATATTGTCTGTAGTTTTCGATATTAGTCATTCTTGATTACCTTTTCAACTTCTTATTCTTCAAAACCCAACTCCAGCTGATTATCAATCCATGATTTTTGCTCTGCAATATGAAGCTTATCACCCGGCAGGCTGCCACCAATAAGGAAGGGCGACGCCGGGTCATGGAGTTTTTGATTTTTTGCAACCTGGGCCAAATCATTATTTGCGTAGCAGTATTTGCAGTAGTGGCGGCAAGTGTCGTAGGCGCCGATATCTGCAGAAAGATAGCAGGCACATTCTTTTCGGGAGGGCTTGTAGTTTGGCACTTTGAGTTTTTTGCCGATTGCTCTTTCGTAGTCGCGAATAGTCATGCAGCCGCCACAGTCTGCTCTGTATGGCGCAAGAAAATCTCCTTCGCCGCAGGGCTTCACTGTCATTCCGTGATCACCGGCAATTTTGATTATGGCACGACCGAGAAAAAGTTTATCCCGTTCACAGACCTCCCGTACCTCGGGAAAATTACGCTTCACCTTTTCATACAAATCAATAAAGCTGATGACAACAATTTTTGTATAGCCTTCCAGTTCGCTCGCCATCTTTTCAAAAGCCCGCAAATGAAAATCAACCGTGTATTGTGAGTCCACAAAAATGGGATCATAACGCCAGCCGCAAGCCTGAGCACCAACCACGCGAGACAGATATTTAAAGCTCTCAATCACCTCCGCCTTATCCGGCACCCCGGGTTCAATATCCTTTCCATAGGGCGTAATCGTAACGTACCAGAACTGGCCAAAATCCTTCACCAAATCAAGGTAAGAAAAAAAGGGCGCAGGATTTTTTGTACAAAAGCCAATCGCATCCACAACCTGAGGATTAATTTCGTAACGGGTAACAAGGCTCGGGTTATAAGGATTTCTTACAAGCACAAAACCTTCCTTAATTCTGTTTGCAAGCCAGAGAGGGAAAAAAGCCGGAATGTCTGTACGCTGACCGGTGTTTAAAATCATAAATATCTATTTGCGACCTTTATTTTTCACACAAAAATCCGGCATACGGGAACTTATAAAGCATCACCTTGTTTCCAAACATATCAACGGGAGTGGCACTTGCTTTGCCTTCCAATATTTCCCGCGCACCCTGAATAAGCTTTGCTACCTGTTCAGGCTTTTGAGGAAAGTCTCCGTGCATAGGATAAACATCATCATATTTTCCATCCCAGTTCTTGAGGTGTTCAAGGCTTTTTACATACAAAGACAAATCGCGGAATTTTCCAAACATAAAAATCTTACTGTTAGAAACGCTGTCGCCGCTTACGAGGATGCGATTTTTTTCATCAAGCAGGGCAATGCTTCCCGGAGTGTGGCCCGGAATATCAATTACAAAAAGACTTCTGCCACCAAGGTCAATCACATCACCTTCTTTGACAGGAATAAAGCTGCCGGTGCCACCACGTTCCCTGTAATTTTCTTCTTCTGCAGGGCTCATGTAAACTGTATCAAAGTCGCTGTTGCCCGAAATATGATCCGGATCCGCATGTGTGTTAATCAAAACCAGCGGCAGACTTGTGATGCTTTGAACAAGCTCCTTTGCATTCGGCGTGTTCATTCCTGTGTCTATAACAGCGGCTTTTTCCTTACCGCAGAAAACATAAAATCTTACGCCGCCATCTTCGATCCTGTAAGTGTCTTCGTTTATTTTGATAATTTGATTTTGTGTCGACGGAGCAGAAGTTGCACCAGTTCCAGTATCACCGGCATCCCCCTTCTTCCCCTTATTCAAAACAGGACGGGCACAATGAACATTAAAAAATTCAATCAGCGGTCCCATAAAGAAGGCTGTGATGATTGTACCTGCCCCTGCTATTGTTATGATTGCCCGCACCGCTCCACCGGAAAGCAGGAACAAAGCAACACCCAGCAGAACGCAGATTACATCAGTAATAATTCTAACATACTGAAACTTTCCCTTATGCCAGGTGTTCACAATAATCAGCGCAACTGCATCATAGGTAGAAACT
>JAIKVO010000012.1 GCA_024685655.1 Treponemataceae bacterium | reverse complement strand
TCGTACTCTTTGTCGATTATAAACGGTTTTTCTGAAAACTTGATTTCGCAGACATCGATTATACGGTCACGGCGGTCTATGAGCATATCGATTTGCGCTCCGTCGTGAACTTCATCGGCTTTTGTATACCATGCGGATTCTTCGGAATGGATACCCGCAATGCTTAGTTTGTGCTTTATCTGCTTGATGTGGTCTTTGCATAGTTGCTCAAAAGTAAGCCCTGCCCAAGCTTTCCTTGCAGGATTTTCCAAAGAAGTAGACCAAAAATCTTCATCTTTGCCATAGTTGTCTTTTATAAATTTTATGTGGAACATTGTAAAATAATCTGCAAGTTGGAAAAAAATACCCTGTTTTTTCTTGCCGAAAAACGAATATGCACGCAAGAAACCTGCATCCGTGAGGTTACGCAGTATTTTTGTAAGATCGGAATTGTCACGGAATTTTGTGTGTTCTATTATCTCTTTTCGTGAAAGTCCTATTCGTTTTGTGGAAACGGCTTCAACTATTTTTATATAGTTTTCTGCTTTGCGGAACAATGTGCTGTACAGATGGTCGAATTCATCCCACAAGGCGGCATGTCTTTTGAAGAAAAGATTATCTATGTTCTGGCTGAACGTAAGATTTCTGTCAAGCAGCTCCAGATAATACGGAATGCCTCCAAGAATCATGTAGCATTCGCAGATGTCGTAACGGCTCCAGTTTATGTTCTTTTTTTTGATAAGGAATTCTTCTGTCTCGTACAAAGTGAACGGTTCAAGATACAAACGGAGATTTTGCCGGTTGAAAAGTCCGCCTTTATTGTGGTCGATATTGTCAACAAGCCACGATGTTGCCGAACCGCACACTATGAACATGAGGTTGTTTTTTGCAGCTCCGAAGCTGTTCCAAAAATATTCGAACGCTGGAAGAAAATCTGATTTTTGGTTGTCGAGCCAAGGCATTTCATCAAAAAAAACGATGTGTTTTTTATCGTCTTTGAATGTATCTAGATAATCCCTGAGCTGCCAGAATGCTTCTCGCCAATCTTTTGGTATTTTTATATCATTGCCGGTTTTTCTTTTTAGCTCATTATAAAAGTTAATAAGCTGTCCTTTTTTGTCAAGTTTTAGGTCACCTACGAGCTTGAAATCAAAAGATTCATCAAAAAACTGATTGATAAGGAAGCTTTTGCCCACGCGTCTGCGTCCGTAAACTATTACGAGCTGGGATTCTTTTGAATCTACACAGTTTTGAAGTTGCCGCATTTCTTTTTGGCGACCGACCAGAAATTCGTCTTTCATAATTGAATTATATAAGAAAACAACGGAAAAAGTAAATATTATTCGTTGTTTTCTAGAAGAAAAATATAAAAAACAACGAATAATATATTTTTTATTCGTTGTTTTTTGTTATAAAAGTAATAAAACAACTCGTTGCTCGTGGGGAACTGGCTTTTGCACACAGAATGTCAGCGAGAGCAATATCACATACCATTTCTGGGCGAATTCGCCCTTTATTCCCATGTTGAAAATCTTGCGCTTTTTTGATAAACTTTGACAAATTATTTTGCGGGAGCGTGTGCCGCGCGTTTGTTTCGCTCGTGGGCGGCTCTCGGAGTTTTCAGGAGCAATTATGGCAGATCTTCGGTCTTCTTGCGGCATTATCGTTGCCGATGCACTTAATATCCTTATAAAGAACAAGGCTTTGCAGGTTCCGGCTGTGGAAGCGTCTTCTATTGTTTTGGAAACGCCGCCCGACGCTTCTATGGGCGATGTCGGCATCCCGATGTTCAGTTTCGCGAAGGTGCTTCGTATGGGACCGCCTGTAATTGCGTCTGAAGTCATCAAGATAATCAGTTCCGAGCTTAAGGCGCAGGCTGACCAGACAGGAACTTTCGTCCAGACGGGACCATACGTGAACGTAAAGCTCAACAAGGCTTCTGCAGCGTCGGCAATTCTGGGCAAAATCGCGGAGCAAAAAGACGCGTTCGGCTCTTTTGACGCAGACGGAAACAAGCCGCTCGCCGGTCGCCGCGTAATGATAGAGTTTTCTAGCCCGAACACGAACAAGCCGCTTCACCTTGGCCACCTTAGAAACGATGCGCTCGGTGAGAGCGTGAGCCGCATTCTTAAGGCTGCCGGTGCCGAAGTTTTCAAAGTTGATTTGATCAATAACCGCGGCGTGCATATTTGTAAGTCTATGCTTGCGTATATCGTAAACCATTCCTGTCACCCGGAGTACGTCACCGAGAAAGGTCTTTCGCCTGATTACGTTTTCACTCTAGGAGACACGCCGGAAAGCCTTGGTTTGAAGTCAGACAGATTTGTAGGTGATTGCTACGTTGAGTTCGAGAAGCTCCGCAAAGCACAGGCGGACGCGCTTGAGGCAGCTGGAAAAGCAGAGGAGCCGACACCAGCCGAGCTTACCGCGCAGGGAATGCTCGTTGAGTGGGAGAAGGGCAACGCGGAAATCCGCAAGCTGTGGCAGCAGATGAACGAGTGGGCTACATCCGGCATTAAGCAGACTTACGCGCGTACCGGCGTTTCGTTCGACAAGTTTTATTTTGAAAGCGAGACATACCTTAAAGGAAAAGAAATAATTCTTAAAGGCTTGGAGGACGGCGTGTTCTTCAAAGCAGAGGACGGTTCCGTCCGCATTGATGTTACTGAGGCTTCCGGCAAGAACAAGGACGGCAGCGAGCAGTACAAAGTTATGCTCCGCAAGGACGGAACATCGGTTTATATAACGCAGGATATTGGAACGGCGGTTTCGCGCCACGCCGACTGGAACTTTAACCAGCTCGTGTATGTCGTTGGTAGCGAGCAGCAGTACCATTTTAAGGTTCTTTTCTATATTCTCCGCAAGCTCGGCTACGAGTGGACGGACAACCTTTATCACCTTTCTTACGGAATGGTAAATCTTCCTGAGGGCAAGATGAAAAGCCGCGAGGGTACGGTTGTCGATGCGGATGATTTGATAAGCTCTCTCCGTGACGGTGCACTTGCCGAGATTGCGGAGAAGGGCAGGGAAGAGGCTGTTGGTACGCCGGAGGAAGTTGCGGAAAAAGTTGCGCTCGGTGCTCTCCATTATTTCCTGCTCCAGACGACACCAACAAAAGATATGATGTTCAACCCGAAAGAATCGCTTTCTTTCAACGGAAATACAGGCCCGTACCTGCAGTATATGGGCGCGAGAATCTCTTCGATTCTGCGGAAGACGGCCGAGAGCGGGCTTTCTCCTGATTTTGGAGAGGATGCGCTTTCGCTGCTTACGGACGGAGCGGAATGGGAGCTGGTAAAAGTTTTGGGCGACTATCCGGCTGTTATTGCGAAAGCGGCGAAAGAGCTTGATCCATCGCTCGTGGCAAACTATCTGTACGATGTGTCGAAAGCATTCAGCAAGTTCTACCACGACTGCCCGATTATTTCTGTCGCGGAGCAGAACAAGAAGCTTGCGGGCGCAAGGCTTGCGGTCGCGGAATGTGTGCGCACCGTGCTTAAGAACGGTTTGAACGTCATCCTCGTCCCGTTCCTAGAGACAATGTAATGTAGCCGGGTGTTGCGGGGCTGGCGGTTGAAGCCCCGCTAGAAGGGGTAGGCGGCAACCGTGTGCCGCCGAGGGGAAGGCTTTCCCCCTTTTCTGCATATATATTTGTTGTCTACTTGACGTAGTACTTGAAAATAAGTATTATAGCAGATACTTATGTAAAAACGGCTTTGGTGAATCCCCGTTTACCCGAAGCCATACGACTGAGATCCGAAGGGATTCAGACATATATTTCATAGAGGTGTAAAATGTACGCGCTGATTGAGTATAAGGGCAAGCAGTATAAGGCTGAGAAAGATGCCCTCATCCAGGTTGACAAGCTCGACCTTGAGAGCGGAAAGACTGTTGATATTGATACTGTTCTCCTTACAAATGATGGTACGAATGTTGTCGTTGGTGCTCCTTACGTAGCAGGTGCAAAGGTTGTTGCTGAGGTTGCTGACACTTTCAAAGATAAAAAGGTTCTTGTCTACAAATATAAGAGCAAGAAAGATTATCACCGTTTGATTGGTCACCGCCAGCAGTATACGAACATCCGCATTAAGGATATCGTACTGGCATAAGTTGTGCTTCGCATAGCTGGTAAGCAGGAACTGGTATGATAGAAATCATCCTTGTCCGGGCAAAAGACGGACAGCTTCGTTCCTGTACGGCATCAGGACATTCCGGTTATGCGAAAAAAGGATTTGATATAGTCTGCGCGGGGATTTCTTCCTTGTTGCGGACTGTTCAATGCCTTCTTGAATCTGATGCCGGAATCAGTCTTGTGTCTGATTCCCCTGAACCCGGATCGCTCGCATTTCAGGTTCAGAGCTGTGACGGAGCTTCGAAAGCCCTGTCAGTGCATTGTTGTGATTTTCTGCGGTGCGGCATAAAGCTCGTTGCCGATGAATATCCCGATTATGTATCGTTGCGGGTACAAACTGAATGAAAGAGCTGCTAGGAATTCGGCAGAGTTTCCGGCACGGTCAATACAAAGCGGAGGCATAAAAAATGGCACGTAAAAGAGGCGGTAGCGGCGCGAAAAACGGACGCGATTCAAACCCGAAGTATTTAGGTGTGAAAGCTTACGGCGGAGAAATGGTTACAGCAGGATCTATCCTTATCCGCCAGAGAGGAACAAAAATACATCCCGGAAAGAATGTCGGAATCGGTAAAGATGATACCCTTTACGCAATCGAAACCGGTAAAGTCGTTTATCATGAACGCATGGGAAAGAAACTCGCTTCAGTAGAGCCTGTAGAGGCATAAGCTGTAATGCGGAGTGCGCCGCTTAAGGCGTTATTGGAGCTGATCAGGGCTTAAAAGCTTTTGAAAGGCTCTGTTTCCCGAACAGATGATGTACCCGGAGCTTTCGTCCTGAACGGTGAAGGCTGCGGGTATTTTTTTTGTTGTGTTGTTGTGAGTGATCTGGTGCGCGTTTCAGCGCAGCGGGCTTTTCGCGCGAGTTTTTTGTCGCGCGACATTAGTGTGCAAAACTTCGAGTGTTTGCGGAGTCTTGTTTTTACTCCAGTGCGTAGCCAACAAGGTCCCCTGCAAGCCAGCATTGACGAACGAAGTGAGGAACTTAGGGAGCGCCCCTGCGCGTTGCCAACGAAGTGTTTCAATGCGCAGGGTAAAAACAGTCCGCTGGACTGTTTTTAGCGATTCTCCCGGAGAGCTGTGCTCGTAGGGGTGCTTACAGGGATGTTGGCGAGAGCACTGGAGTGAAGAATAGCTACAAAAGCTTTACGCAAAATAACACGTTCTAAGGTGGTTTTATGATACAGTTTGCTGATGAGGCTATTATAGAAGTCAGTTCGGGTAAGGGCGGCAACGGCTGCATCGCGTTCCGGCGCGAGAAATTCGTTCCGAACGGAGGTCCCGCCGGTGGTGACGGCGGTCGCGGCGGAGACGTGCTTTTTTGTGTAAAGAAGAATCTGCGCACGCTCGCGCATTTGCGCTACAAACGCGTCTACAAGGCTCGTAACGGCGGTGACGGCTCCGGCGGAAACAGATATGGCAAAGACGGCGAGGACGTGATTATTCCGTTGCCGCCCGGAACAGCTGTGCGTGACTACGATACGAACGAGCTTATTTGCGAGTTCACTACGGAAGCCGAGGATGATCAGTTCCTTTTCCTGAAAGGCGGAAAAGGCGGCTGGGGCAATATGCACTTTAAGACTTCTACGAACCAGGCACCGAAATACGCACACGCCGGAAAGCCGGGCGAGTATCGGAAGCTCCGAGTAGAGCTGAGTATCATGGCTGATGTGGGACTTGTCGGCTTTCCGAACGCCGGTAAGTCCTCGCTTCTTGACTACTTTACGAATGCACGCCCGAAAATTGCGCCGTATCCGTTTACCACGAAAATCCCGAACCTTGGCGTGCTTCATGCAGGAGAGGAGCGCGACATAATCATAGCCGATATTCCCGGTATTATAGAGGGGGCGGCGGACGGTGCGGGGCTTGGCATACGCTTCTTAAAGCATATTTCAAGAACTTCGGGTCTGGTTTTTATAATTGATTGCAGTGATGATAATTATCTTGGTGCGTATGACAAGCTTCTAGCGGAGCTGGAATCTTTTTCTCCGGAGCTTGTGAAAAAACGCAGAATAATTCTGTGCAATAAGATAGATGTTGAGGGTGCGGCTGTTCGCGCCGCCGAAGTTGCTGAAAAGCTTAAGGGAGAAACTGTCATCCCGATGTCTGTACTGGATCATAAGGGGCTTAATAACGTTAAGGCGGCGATAATTTCGCTTGTGGACAGCATGGAGAAAAAGACCGCACCGTCCGCCGGCAAGAAAAGTGCGTTCATGCAGGAGCGTGCTTCCTGCTCTGACGAGGATACACAGTATCCGGGAAGCGAGCAATAAGGCGGCAAACGCCATTAGGAGACGCACTTTATGAGGAGACGCAAGCCGTGAAAATTGCGATGTTCGGCGGTAGCTTCAATCCGGTTCACAATGGGCACGTTGCGCTTGCAAAAGCCGTGCATGAGCAGGCTGGCTACGACAAGGTTCTTTTTGTTCCGGCGTATCATTCGCCGTTCAAGGATATGCCTTCCGGGGCATCTGATGACGACCGCCTTTGTATGCTGCGCCTTGCGCTGGACGGCTTTGACTGGGCTTGTGTCGAAGATTGCGAGTTTAAGCGCGGTGGTGTGTCTTACACTTATGATACTGTTGAGTTTCTTGTGCAGAAATACACTGAGGCTGGTGAGCTTACTGGTAAGCTGGGGCTTGTAATCGGTGCTGATCTTGTTGAGGGATTCCATCGTTGGCACAGGGCGGAGGAACTTGCGGAGAAAGTCGATATAATTCTTGCTCGGCGCAATCTGGACGTTCCCACCCCTGATGCCACGTCTCATTTGCCGTTCGTTCACTATGAGCTGCAAAATCCGTATGTGGACGTCTCTTCAAGCGGAATCCGCACCGCAGTTCACGCTGCCGCCCAAAGCGCGACAGACTCCCAAAGCGGCGTATCTGGCAGTTCACAAGTTTCTGCGCAAAGTGCGAAAAACGTGCTTCTGGCACTTGTTCCCGAAAGCGTTTGTGATTATATTCTGAAAAGGGGGCTATATGATTGAAGATTACAACGGGCTTATAGAAAAACTCCGCAAGGATATGCGAAAGACAATGAAGCCATCGCGCTATCAGCATTCGGAGCGGACGGCAGATACAGCAAAGAAACTTTGCGATATGTATGACCTCGACACAGAAAAAGGCTTCCTTGCCGGGCTTGCCCATGATATATGCAAAGACTACGACGACAAGGCGATTATGGCTCTCGTCAAAAAAGACGGGCTTCCTCTTGATGACGTGGAAAAAGCCCATAACAATACGCTGCATGGCAGGGCTGCTGCCGTCCTTCTTGAAACAAAGTATTTCATCGATGATGAGGAAGTCCTTGAGGCAATCCGCTATCATACATTCGGACACGAAGGAATGGGCGACCTTGCGAAAATCCTCTACATCGCTGACAAAATTGAACCTGGCAGAACTCATATTCCTGCCGGTTACATGGATATGCACGAAGATGATACGCTTGATGAGTTCATCATTTCTGTTTTGCAAGAAGGCATGACATATCTACAAAATCAGGGTTATAATATATCTGTTCAAACGGAACGATTTTTGTATTCACTCGTTCATAACGGAGAAAACCACTCATGAAAAACAAAAGCCTTGGAAAAGGTATCATTCTTCTTTTGTTGATTTGTGTAATTATTATCGTTACGTCTGTGATAATCGTTTTTTCGCTTCAGACGGACGAGGTCGGTGATATAATCAAGAATGACCAGCTTATAAAGATTCTTCTTGTGCTTCATGATGGAAAAGAAGTCGTCTGGACAGATGTCCTTATCTATTATCCAGTGTCGCGAAGAGGCGCGGTGTTTGATATACCGGGCAATACGGGAGCCATTTATAAGAGCCTTGACAGGACTGACCGCATAGACGCTGTATACAGAGAAAAAGGTATAACGACGTATTGTCAAGAAATAGAAAATCTTACAGGAACAACGATTCCGTTCATCATGGAAATGACGATGGAAGACTTTTCTTACATCACAGATCTTCTTGGCGGACTTAGAATTTTTATTCCGTATCCTGTTGATTCTGTAGTGGACGGTGTTCATTATCTTCTTCCGTCTGGCGCGGTAGTGCTTGATGGCGACAAAATCTGTACTTATCTGGAATATCGTCTTCCCGAAGATACGTCCAGTACGATTCAGGACAGAAAGCAGAATTCGGTCATTGCTTTCCTTTCGGCCATAAACAGCAACAAATCTTCTCTGCTTACGAAAAATGTATTCTCGCTGTTTGCTTCTCACATTAAGGCTAATGTCGATGAGAAAGGACTTTACAGCATATTCTCCGAGATTTCAACAATAGACTCGGACAGAATTATGCCAAGAACTATTCAGGGAAATGAGAACGAAGTGCAGGGCGAGGCACTTCTTTTCCCTCTGTATGACGCGCGTTTCATAAAGGATGTTTTCAAACAGACGACTACGGCTCTAATTTCCGCTTCTGGTGTAGCTACGAGCCGCGTTTATTTTATAGAAATCCAGAACGGAACAACGCAGAACGGACTTGCAAAAAATACCGGCATACTGCTCCAAAGTGCCGGATATGAAGTTTTAAGTATGATAAATGCAGATTCCAACGAATATGAGAAAACTGTGATTATCGACCACATTGGAAATGCTCTTGAAGCCCAGAGTTTGGCATCGTTCATCAACTGCTCCAATATCGTTACAGAAGAAATTAAGACCGATGACGAGCTTGAGGCCGATTCCCTTGTCGATTTTACGATTATTCTTGGAAAAGATTTTGATGGAAGGTATGTAAGATGAAATCATTGAAAGAAAAAGCTCTGGAAATTGCAGAGATAGTGAAAGACTTGAAAGGCGGGGATGTTGCTGTTATCGATGTCTCAAAATTGAACAGCTGGACGGATTATTTCGTAATAGTCACCGTAAACAGCTCCGTTCACAGCCAGGGACTCTACAAAGCAGTAAAGGACTACGTTAAGGCCAACGACCTTGAGATTCATGTTCCTAATCGGAAAACGCCCGATGGCGATGACTGGAACCTAATGGATATCGGGCCTATTGTAGTTCACCTTATGTCAGAGGAAGCCCGCAACTTCTACGACTTGGAAAAGCTCTGGAACGGTGGCGAAAGGCTTATGTAAAACCAGGCTGCCCTGCATTGGGCGGTCGTTGTTGAGCTTGTCGTGCGTAACTAACAAGCTTAAAACACAAACAGAGCTGGAAAAAACGTACGACACAAAAAAAAGTCCGCTAACTTTGCGGACTTTTTTTCAATCATTAAAATGAACTGTCAGATTTTTGGACAATTCTTTGGAAAATCGGACTTACTCGTCAAAGTCGTCGTCATATCCTAAATCGTCATCTTCGTCATCGTAACCGAAGTCGTCATCCTCGTCATCAAAATCGTCGAACTCGTCATCGTCGAAATCTTCATCCAGATAATCATCATTCTCGAAATCATCCAATGAATCTTCGTCATCGAAATCATCGTCAAAATCATCATCTGACTTATCGTAATAATCATCGTCGTACGCATAGTCAAAGCCATAGTCGGTTGCGGTTGAGTACTCTAACAAATCACTGTCATTCAGCATCTGAAAACTTCCTTTAGAGAGTTTCTTGAACTGCGTCCGTTTTTTTTTGCAGACGCGTCTTAGTTTTTGATGTGTGCAAAACCATCTGGTTTTCGAATGCACTTACACTAAAAACATAAAATAGAGTATGCTTAATGTCAACGGGTTTTTTAGAAAACATTAAGAATTCTCAAAAAAAATGAAAAAAAATCACAAAAAAAGGAATGAAATGTATATAAATGCGAAATTTTGCATATTTTTCCATTGTGGGCGCCCCTGCTTAGCGTTTTGATAGGCCTGCCTCTCGTAGTATAAGCTCTGTCAGTTTGTCCGCGTCGAAAGCGTTCGTTATATTGATATTCGGTGTTCCGGAAGCTACGCAGTCTTTTCTGAACTCCTCGCTGCAAATTATGAGCCGCTCCATGTCAAGGTCGTCCGTAATTCTGTGCTCAATAACGTTTTCCGTGCATTTTATCGTGCCGAAATTGCGCCTGATATAATCTTCGCCCATTGTAATGAACGTACAGTAAATGTGCGAAAGATATTCCTTTTCGAAGCTTTCTTTCCATTCGCGCGGAATATAGCATCCTTCCACAATCATGTTCTGTTCGTTTTCTATCGCAGTTTTCACCATTTCTGCAGCAAACGGCCACAGAAAATAGCGCATCTTGAAATCGTCCTCAACAGTCAGTTCTGTTTTTTTTGTGCGGATGAAAGCCATTTTCAGATGGTCAAGACTTATGTAGGGGAAATGTAGCTTTTCCATCAGTTTTTGCGCTATCAGGGTTTTCCCGACATGGCTTGAGCCACCGATCAGAATAATCATTTCCTAATCCTTATCTTTAGCCTTTTCGGCGCAGCTTGCTTTCATAGATGTTGTACGTTCGGAAGAATCTTTCATAGCTGCTCTGTAAAACGACACGATTGCCGCTGAAATTATCACACCACCTATTATGTCCGTAAGCCAGTGTACTCCGCACGCAAGCCGTCCCAGTACGGTAAGCGCCATTACTCCCCAGCATATTATCTCAATTGTAAACAGAAGCCTTCTGTTCTCGATATAACGGCGGAATGCAAGGCGAGCTGTTCCGAGTATGCAAAGAACAATCATCGTGTGGGTTGAAGGATATGAAGCAGCAAGCTCCCCGTCTTCGAGTATCGGGCGGTAGTTTACGGCAATTTTCTCGAACAGCACATAAAGGACGATTGTCAGAGCGTAAGCAATGCCTAGAGCCAGAATCTCGCGGTCCACTTTGAGCAGACTACGGCGTTTTATAAGTTGCAGTAGCCCCATGCAAGCAAAAACAGCCGCCGTAAGGATGGCGACAATTCCGAATACATTAGTTAGTGTATACCAAAAGTTCTGACCGCCCAGAAACTGATGTTCCGAAAAAAAACTGTTGACAGCTGTATTGAGTTTTGCGAAACCAATTTCAGACGAAAGCGGTCCTATCGCCTGTACATCCACAATTTTGACGATGACTGTGAATAAAATGAACGCCAGTGCGTATGCTATTGATGGAATGAAATTCTTTGCGTTTATTGTGGTATGTTTGGTGATATTGGAATTATTGGAGTTATTTGTGGATAAAATTGCCATATATGTTTAATCCTCTTGGTATCTTTTTTTGAACATCGGGTATTGTCCCCGTCTGATTCAGGCTGCGGGCAGAATCCTTCCCGATTGATGTTCCGCAGAAATGCTTCAGACGGAAATCATAATCCGTTTTCATTTTGAAACACTTTGCTAAACTGCGGAACTTTATCAGGGAATTTAGTTAAGTTCTTATAATTTGAATTTCGCTTTTATTGCAGCAAATGTTTTGTCGCTTATCACATGCTCTATTTTGCATGCATCCGCTGTAGCAGTTTCTTCGTCAATGCCAAGCGACATGAGGAGCTTTGAAATAACTTCGTGCTTCTCGTATATATTTTCAGCTACTTGCTTTCCTTTTTCGGTAAGCGATATGTGGTTCTCGTCGTTTATAGTGATGTAGCCCTCGCTTTTAAGCCTTCCTAATGCACGGCTTATGCTTGGTTTCGAGAAGTTCATCTCGTCAGAAATATCTACGGCGTGTAAATCCTTTTTTTTGCGCGAAAGCAGAAGAATTGTCTCCAAATACATCTCGCCAGATTCTTGAATCATGGTTCCTCCGTAATGACTGCTGGCAGAATTCGCTCAGCGCGAAAAAAATCCTGCAGTCGTTCAATAGGTATCCTCTAAAACTTCAGTTTTTAGTGGTAACTTTGAAATACGATATTGTAAATCGGCTGTTTCAGTGGTTTACAACTCGACAGCAATCTCGAAAAACGGTACGTAAAGGTGTTTTTCAAGATGCACAATGCTATTTAAATATAAGTGTAAAGACTGAAAGAATCAAGGCTGTTGACAAGTTAGTTGCAAGTAACTATAATACCTGACATAAGTTGCTTGTAGCTAACAAAATATGTAAGAACTCATTGTTTTTTTTGTAAGGGTCTTATTTAGTTTGTTAGTTGCCTGAAGCTAACTTCAAGGGGTTTGAGTCATGAATATACCGCTTAGTGTCGTGGATATCGGAGAGGAGTACATTATAAAAAAGATTTCCGGTAAACAGGAAGTCCGGCAGCATTTGGAGAACATGGGGTTTGTTATAGGTGGTGCGGTTCGTGTCGTGTCGGAGAATAATGGCAATCTTATCGTTGCTGTGAAAGAATCGCGCGTCGCAGTGAGCAAAGAAATGGCGACCAGAATCTATGTGTGATACAGGTGATGTAAGCTGCGGAAAATTGCGGCTTTTTGTTTTTAATCTTTGCTTTGTAATCTTGGTGTTTTAGGAGGAAAATATGAAAACTTTGAAAGATGTACCAGTCGGTGCAACCGCACGGGTTGTCCAGCTGAAAGGCGAGGGTGCTGTGAAACGCAGAATTATGGACATGGGAATTACTAAAGGAGCCGAGATTTTCATTCGTAAAGTTGCGCCATTGGGTGATCCTGTCGAAGTAACGGTTCGTGGTTATGAGCTTAGTCTTAGGAAGGCAGATGCAGATATTATCTGCGTAGAGTAATTTTTTTTACGTTCGTGGTTGTTGTTTGCTAACTTTTTGTTGCATCAGCGACCGCTGCCAAACATCTAGCAAATTAAGGGGAACAATTATGGAAATAAAAATTGCATTGGCGGGAAACCCGAACAGCGGTAAAACAACGCTGTTCAATGCGCTCACCGGCTCCAATCAGTTTGTCGGAAACTGGCCTGGAGTAACTGTGGAAAAGAAAGAGGGAACTTACAAAAAATCAGGTTCCGGTAACAAAGTCATAATCACTGACTTACCAGGTATTTACTCACTTTCTCCGTATACGCTGGAGGAGGTTGTTGCGCGAAACTACCTTATAGACGAAAAACCTGACGCGATTCTTAATATTGTTGACGGAACTAACTTGGAGCGCAACTTGTACCTTACGACACAGCTCACCGAACTGGGAATTCCGGTTGTAGTGGCTGTGAACATGATGGATGTCGTACGCAAAAAAGGTGATAAAATAAACATAAAGGAGCTTTCAAAGGCTCTTGGCTGCCCTGTCGTTGAGATTTCTGCACTTAAGGGCGATGGAATTGATGCGGCTGTCGAAGAGGCAATCAAGGCCGTTTCGAAAGGAAAGACAGTTCCGCAGCACACGTTCTCCGGCGTTGTCGAGCATGCGATCGCTCATATAGAGGAAGCAATTGTTCACGATATGCCAGAAGAAAAGCAGCGTTTCTTCGCCATCAAAGTTTTCGAGGGCGATGAGAAGATTATCCAGAAACTCGGCATTCCTGCGGATAAACTGGAGCATGTTAAGGGCGATATAAAAGTCGCCGAAGACGAGCTTGGTGACGATGCAGAATCTATCATTACGAACGAGCGTTATATTTATATCGGACAAGTAATTAAAACTTGCTACAAGAAAGTTTCAAGCGGCACTTCCACATCAGATAAAATCGACCGCATTGTTACAAACCGCTGGCTTGCGTTGCCGATTTTTGCGGCGATTATGTTCATCGTTTACTGGGTAGCAATGGTCGCAGTCGGAACACCGGCCACAGACTGGGTTAACGACAACCTTTTCGGGGATGGTTACCACCTGTTTGGAATTGGAAGTGGCGCATATGAGGAAGCCACAGAAGAATACGGTGACACAGCCGCAATTCTTGAAGCCGTGGAAAACGGAAGCGACACTTACGTAACAATTGATGACGAGACGATGGAAGTTTCTGACCCGATCGAGATTACAGCTGATATGGTGGCAGAATCTCTTGAAATGGTAGAAAAGTATGGAGAAGAAGGCCCCGATCCGGCAGACTACGGTGTCTGGGTGCCAAGTATTCCGGCACTTATAGAAAGCGGACTTGACGCTATTGAGTGCGCTGACTGGCTAAAAGGCTTGATTCTTGACGGTATTGTAGCCGGTGTAGGAGCCGTTCTTGGTTTTGTTCCGCAGATGCTCGTCCTCTTTATATTCCTTGCATTCCTTGAAGCTTGCGGTTACATGGCGCGTATCGCGTTTATCCTTGACCGCGTATTCCGCCGCTTCGGACTTTCTGGAAAGTCGTTCATCCCAATGCTCGTAGGCGTTGGTTGCGGCGTTCCTGGTATTATGGCATGCCGTACAATCGAAAATGAACGTGACCGCCGCATGACAATCATGACGACAACCTTTATTCCTTGTGGCGCGAAAGTTCCGTTTATCGCACTTGTAGCCGGTGCTATCTTCGGCGGCGCTGCATGGGTTGCGACATCAGCATACTTCATCGGTATCGCGGCGATTATCTTCTCTGGAATCATTCTTAAAAAGACGAAGCCTTTCATGGGCGAAGTTGCTCCGTTCGTAATGGAGCTTCCTGCTTACCACTGGCCTACATTCGGAAACGTAATGCGCTCAATGTGGGAACGCGGCTGGTCGTTCATTAAGAAAGCCGGTACGGTTATCTTGCTTTCAACAATCGTAATCTGGTTCCTGTCGGGCTTCGGCTGGACAGAAGAAGGCTTTGGAATGCTCGAAGAAGACCAGATGGATTTAAGCATCCTTGCGAAAGTCGGCAGCGTAATAGCATGGCTTTTCGCCCCTGTGGGCTGGGGCAACTGGCAGGCAGCCGTCGCATCGATTACAGGTCTTGTCGCAAAAGAGAACATCGTTGGTACAATGGGTATCCTTTACGGCGGAGAAGATACTTGGGCAAACCTTGCCGAAGCCTTCACACATGCATCAGGACTTTCGTTCCTTATCTTCAACCTGCTCTGCGCTCCGTGTTTCGCCGCAATCGGTGCAATAAAGCGCGAGATGAACAGCGCAAAATGGACATGGGCAGCAATCGGCTGGCAGTGCGGATTCGCGTATGTCGTAAGCTTTATAGTATTCCAGTTCGGAAGCATGTTCGGCGGATATGGAAACATAGTCGGCTTTATCATTGCTATAGCTGTTTTGGCAGTGTTTGTCTGGGCACTTTTCAGAAAACCGTCGAAAGTTGTAAAATAAATTAATTGGGTGCGTCAGAATTGGCGCGCCCGACATTTATTGACGCTTAATAACCGTTAGTAAGCGTCAAAACGGTTGAGTCAAGGTTCTGAGCGCAGCATGCTCGCTAGTATTCAGCAAAAGATGCGAAGACCTCAGTTTCGAGAAATCTGCGCTTCTAAAAGACCTGCCGTATTATTCAGGAGGTTTTGTTACATGATTGGTACTGTTGTCGTAAGTCTTGTGCTTGTTGCAGTTGTCTTTCTTATCGTTCGTTCCATGATTAAGACAAAACGCTCCGGTAAACATGTCCTGTCTTGTGGCGGGAACTGTTCTGCCTGTGGTATGTGCGGTTCATGCCCTCATCATGCAGCTTCGTCGAAAGAAAGCCGGTAATTTCTGACTGTATTTTCAACGGAGCTTTATATAATCTTGTTAATTAATCAGTAGCTTTTGTACTTCGTCCGGTGTGGAACAAATATAGTCTGCATCGCACTGTTCTAATTCTGTTCTGTCACCGAATCCCCACAGAATGCCCATAGCTTTTAGCCCAGCTTTATGCGCGCCGATTATGTCGTAAGAACGGTCGCCTATCATCAGCACGGAATCACGAAAATCCTCGCTTTGCTGTGTGTGGCCAGAATCTCGCACGTCGGAAATACCGTTTTCGGCGAGCACGTAGTTTATAACATCAACTTTGTTGATGCGGTTTTTCTCTTCCATATCTGCACCGCCCACAAAATCAAAAAGTTTGGAAAGGCCTTTTCGCGCAATTATTTTCCGTGTGTATTCCTCTGGCTTGCTTGTTGCTACAAAGATCTTCCGTCCGCTCTGGCGCAGCGCAAGAATCAGTTCTTTAATGCCGTCGTAAGGCGTGCAAAGGTACATCCCTTCTGCTGCGTAAAAGTCGCGGTAAACTTTAATCGCGTTTCGTACCTCACTTTCCGGCAGATGAAAAATTTTCGTGAAGCTTTCCTGGAGCGAAGGACCGATCATCTTTGCGAAAGTTTCTGTGCCGTAAGAAAGCCCGTACCAGTCGCATACTTTTTGCATCGAGGCGAAAATACCCGGCGACGTGTCACATATCGTTCCGTCAAAATCGAAAAGGATATTTGTGTATTTCTTCATGATTTTCCCTTTTATAATTTGCGGGCAAGTTGTTTTTGCCGTGAAATGTTATGTTTCGCGAAATTGCTTTAACTTCCGAAAAAACCCGAAAGATATAAATTTGTTCCGATTCGCGAATTTGCCGCAAACAGTGCTACATAGCCTGTATGCTGTCGATAATTTTTTTTATTGAATCGATGAATTCTTCAAGAGTCTCAATGTTTTTGTTCAGCGCGAGTTTGTAAAAAATCTGTGTGCCGATTTTCTGCGGCGTAATAAGTCCCATATCTTTCAATACTTTAAGATGATGTGATATTGCCGGGCGTGAAAGATGCGATTTCTCCGTCAAATCGGTTACGTTTATTCCGTCTTTTCCAGCTTCTGCAATATCAATTATAAGCTTCTGGCGTATTTCGTCGCCTAGCGCGATAAAAAGTGGTAGGCAAGAATGAAGTATTTCTCTTGTTTTGTGAAGTTCTTCTTTTGGAATCATGACTTATGATAAATCCCCGAAAGATGTTTGTCAAACGTTTCTGACGGCTGCGCAGCGACAACAATGTTTGCAACGTTCGGTCAGGTCGATTTCGGCGTCAGCTACTACAACGGCTGCTTACAACATTACGGAAGACACGGACGGAAAAAATCCTTGGGTTCACAACAATTCAATAGCGTGGCTCGCAGGTTTTGTCATCGACCTTCCTTTCTGGAACGCAAACCTTAATGAGCAAGAAACAGGAACGTTTATCCTTCACTGCGATGAGTGCGACAAGAATACTGCCGATGTGGATTATGCGAAGCACTACAGCAACAACAAGATTGTCTGTAATTTCTCGACATCTTTCCTGAACGACAAGTTTTTACCGCAACTTACCGTAATGTATGGAATTGAACGCGGTGATCTTGCGGTAATGCCGCTCGTTGAGCACAAGCCCGACCAGAACCTTAAAATGATACAAGGCGGTTGCGCTGTTTTGCTCCGCAAAACTAGCGCACCGGGCTACTACAGGTTCCGCGCTAACCGCGCTCCATTCGTGCGTCCATCTGCGCACATGGACGCACGAACTTACCGCCTTTCGTATCCCTACCGCAGTTGAAGTGAACTAAATGCTACTGGCGGATGAATTGCTTACCGTTTGCACCTATTCCACTGATTCTTCCGTTGTTTGTACCCATTCCACTGATTCTTCCGTTGGAGACAACAAATGTAATTGTTTCAGGAGTTATATCTATAAGAGGGCAGTTTTCATTTGTTAGTATTGTTGCACTTCTTGGATAATTGTTAAAATCAACTGATTTAGTTACGGTTAAAGTCAAAATTCCGTCCGCTTTCGGGTTGCCTGTATAAGTTCCTGAAAAAATGGTAATATCGCCATAGATTCCATCTTGAATACCTTTCTCGTGTGCAAAACATGTTCCATCCGTATTGAATGTAATAGTTTTTGTGATACCGTCATGTTCAACTTTAAATACCGTTGCTCCCCCAGCCATGTCTCCGCAACCTGTAAGAACCAATGCCATCATCATTATTAAGACGGCAATCACGCATGATGCTTTTTTCATAAGTCATCTCCTTTTTAGAGTAAAATGCCTAAGTTTTTTTTTGATGTTGGTAAAATTTGAGTGGAACTGTTAAAAAAACTTAGTATTATAATGTATATACTACAGTGTAATATCAAAATTTTAAAGTAAAAGTTTTGTATTTTTAATAATTTTGTGTAAGTTTATTCTGTGTAACTTGTCATTCTTGTGGTATGAATACAATAAGAGAAATATTTGTAAATAATTTAAAATATTACAGAAAACAGAAAGGGCTTTCGCAAGAAAAGCTTTCGTATGCAGTTGATAAAAGCATCGCTTATATAAATCAAATAGAAAATCGTGATTCTTGGCCGCAGCCGGAGATGGTGGACAAAATCGCCGCCGCTTTGGGAATAAGCTCTTCCGCATTGTTTGAAGAAAATCAATGCCCGGAAAACGTAAAACTACAGTATGCGCAGAAGTTCGGCAAAAAACTTGAGGAAGAACTTGTCTCGCGCATAGAAATTGCCGTAAAAGACGTTTGCAAATCAGTATAATTCCGCCGGAGAGTAGCGCAAACAGTAGCGCAAACAGTAGCGCAAACAGTAGCGCAAAAAATAAATCTATGTTATTATAAAATCAGAGGTTACGAAAAATGAACATCGGATATGAAACCGAAAGTATGGAATTCAAAAAGACAACTTCGGAACTTAAAGAGGGAGTTATTTCTCTTTCTTCGATGCTGAACAAAAACGGCTTTGGAACTCTGTATTTCGGAGTAAAAAACGATGGAGAAGCTGTCGGTCAGGAAATCGGTGACCAAACTTTAAGGGATGTTTCACGCATAATCGCGCAATATATAAAGCCTCAAGTCGTTCCAAGCATAACTCTGGAACTTGTTGACGGCAAAAATGTGATTAAAGTTGAGGCAGAAGGTTCCGAGAAGCCGTATTCAGCTTATGGCAGGTATTATATCCGCTCGGCGGACGAAGACCGCGAAATGGAACCGGCTCAGCTGATGCATTTTATGCAGGAGAAAGAAAATACGGATGTCATAACGACAATCGTTTCCGAAAATCAGAATCTGACGTTTTCTCAGCTGAAAACGCTTTTTACGACAAAAGAAGTTCCTGTTAATGAGGCTGAGTTTGAGAATAACCTTGGATTTTTCACGAAAAATAAGAAATATAACTTGATGGCAGAGCTTTTGGCGGATAGAAATGACATTTCCATAAAAGTCGTGACATTTGCGGGCAAGGACAAGAACGAAATCATTCGGCGTAATGAATACGGCTTTAAATGCCTTGCTCTGGCTCTTGATCAAGTGCTGAACTATATGGAATCGCTTAATGATACAAAAATAACTTTAGGAACGCACCAGCGGGAAGAAGAAAAGCTTTTTGATTTTGCGGCTTTCAAAGAAGCGTGGCAGAACGCCTGCCTGCACACAAAATGGCAGAAAAAAAATCCGCCGGCAGTCTACATTTTTTCCGACAGAATCGAAATAATCTCTACGGGCGGGCTTGCGCCTGATTTGTCTAAAGAGGAGTTTTATAGAGGCATAAGCCGACCGGTAAACGCAAAATTGCAGAAGATTTTCGGGCAGCTCGGTTTCGTTGAGCAGACAGGACACGGCATACCGCTTATCATCAACCGGTATGGAATTCAGGCATTCGATTTGATGGAAAACTTTTTGAACGTGACGATTCCGTTCAACAAAGCTATTGTGCGCGAAAAGGAAGAATATTTTCAGGCGCAAGGTTCAGTTTCAAAAAACGATTCTCCGCAAAATCAAATTCCGCAAAAACTGAGTGACTCGCAAAAAAAATTGCTTCAATTCCTGAAAAAGAAACCATACGCTACGAATAAAGAGATAGAGGAAGCTTTTTCGTTCAGTAACGCATATATCAGGAAATTAATTTCGAAGTTAAAAGAATTGGGCTTGATAAAACGAAGCGGCTCGAACAGAAAAGGCTATTGGGAAGTCTTGAGGTAGAGGAATCGTAAACGATGATACCTGAGCTTGTGTCATCTGATTAGGCGCGTATATAATCAAAATGGTATGCGAAGAGTTTTTGTCTCGTTTGTTTTGTTGTTATTTGTTTTTCTTTCATGCAACCAAGGTGGTGTGTCCGATGCGGGAAATATGGGCGATGGTACGGAAAATCATTCGTATAAAGTGAATGTGATTGACTGCCCTGCTGATATTGCGGCTCGTGCGTTCCGTTTTGCAGAGCTTTACAGAGACTCCGATACAACTTATGAGTGGGGTGGGCAAGATCCTGTCCGTTCTGTTATCGGCATAGATTGTTCCGGGCTTGTTATCATGTGCTATAAATATGCGCTCGTTGATACACAATATTCATTGCTGGTTTCTGATATGACGGCAGGATATATGTATCAGAATGCGGCAACAATAGTATCCTGTAGTTCGGCGCGTAAAGGTGATTTGATATTTATGGGCGAGCCGGATTCTTCTTCTGTAACGCATATTGCGCTTTTTGACCGCTTGGAAAACGGAAAAATCTACTTTATTGACAGTACCGAGAAAGAAAATATCAGCGGGGTTACCGCACGTTTTTACGAAGCAAGTGATTCTCGGTTTAAGGCTTACGGTTATATGAAGTTGCGGTCGGGGGGAATGTAGCTCCGGATCCGCATACTAAGAGCATAGAAAGAAACTTTCGGAAGTGACTTGATGATTTTGAAACCTTTTTTTCTATTTCATCTTCCGCTTATAAGCTGCGTATCATCATACTTAGACTGTCGCCTTTAGCGCGTATGTATGATCCCAGTTTTTAAGCACTTCTACGCTAGAAAAGCCAGCCGCAAGCAAAGCCTCTTTTTCATGCTCAACGGTCAGTGGCGTGTCGTAGTGATAGAACTCGCCATCAGGCAGATTCTGCTCCTTCCGTAAGTGAATCAGTTCCTGTCTGCGCTCAGTTTCTTCTTCATCTGTAATTGCAAAATAATCGGTGAGGATAAAATATCCGCCGTTTTTCAAAGCAGCCTTCAGTTTTGTGTAGAGCGGGATTTTCTCATCTTTCGTAAAATGATGCAATGATTCAACCGATACCGCTGCATCAAACTGAGCTTCGCCGAACGGCACCTCAAAATACGACCCCAAAATCAGATTTATATCTTTGCCGCTGAATTTCTTTTTCAGCTCATTGAGCATACCGGCTGCAAGATCTATCCCCGTCACTTTGGCATTCGGATTTAGCGAAAAATATACATCCAGCTCCAAACCTGTTCCGCATCCTAAATCGAGAATCTGTGCGCCGTTTTCTTTAGGTAAACACCCGGCTGTAAACGGATAAAACTCTTTCGCAAAGTCTATTGTATTAAGCTGATGCTCTTCGTAACCTTCAGTCCGGGAATCAAAAAAATCTCCCATTTTCTCAAGCTTATTACTCATGTTTTAGAATGCTCCTTCCCATGCTTATCATCTACCATAAGTCGAATTTTTATTCAAGCGGGATTTTTTGCTGGGCTTATTACTGGAATCCAAAGCTCGCACATCAAATCTGGATCGCCGTCATCAAAATAAATCTCAAAATCCGGTGATGTTTTAGATTCAAGCCCGCTTTGCGGCAGAAAGTTCTGGAAATAGTTTTCCCACGCTTTTGTGATGCAGTCTCCGTCTTTGCCGTAGCAGTTGAAAACTACGTAACGGCTTTTCTCAACTTCCCATTTTGTGAAGCCCTCCGGTGCCTGGGTAAAATCAAAATCATCGGGGACAATAACCGCAAGCGCATAAATGAACGATGTGGAGTTTTCTTTTAGTTCGGAGCAAAGCCCGAAAACTCTGTTGTCATTTTTTGCACGGAAACTTTTCAGCATATCGAGTTTTTTGCTTTGTATGCATTCACCCCAAAAATCAGGAATGCTGTGGTCGTCATTGTCTTCAATTATGTCTACGGAAAAAGAGCGCGGAATTACGAGAAAAGTCACGGTTTCAAGCTCCGCCATCTTGTATTTGATCGGAGTTGCGCCTTCCATCGTGACTCTGATTGAAAGCGGGTTGTACATTGCAAGGCTTTTGCCACCGTTTTTTACTGCGCTTGGCGTAATGCCGTGAAAGCGCGAGAATGCTTTTGTAAAGCCGTCCGCGCTGTCGAACCAGTATTTCATCGCAAGGTCTGTTACTTTGATGTCGGTGTACAAGAGCTCCTGCCCGGCAAGCGAAAGCCGTCGGTTCCTGATGTACGTGCCGGGCGTTATGCCTGAAATAAAGCGGAATGTTCTGTGGAATTCGTATGGCGACATGTTTACATGATTTGCGACATCAACGTAAGTAATGTTGTCGAGTAAATGTGCTTCAATAAAATCCACGGATCTTTGCAGTATTTCGTAACCTATCATTTTATTCCTTTCAAAGTTTGTCGCGCATCATCCCGTTCATCTGCATTATCGTCTCCAACGTGAGCAATGCGTGCTCAATATCAAGCCGTGATGGTTTGTTTTCCAGAATTGATGTCACAACATCATGGCACACAAGCTCATAGCAGTTCTGCTGAACGAGCTTAACTTCTTCCTGCTTTTCATCAGTAAAGATTTCAAGCTTCGTTTCTGTCCTTCCGTCCTGGTAGCCATCTTCAAAATAGCGGATAAACGCCTTTTCAAATGTTGCCTCAAAGCCTACGCTGAAAGGGCATGTGTTAGCAAGCGATGAGTCTGCATGAATCGTTGCGGCCGCATTTTTGTAGCCCATCAACGCGGTAACCGCAGAACATTCAGGACGGACGTTCCTTCCTTCAGTTTTAATCGAATCCGGCTTGCCAAACAATTGTAGCACAAAATCGATGTCATGGTGCATTAAACTTAACGCAATGTTGTCCAAATCAAGATTACCCCACCAATGCGGTGTCTGCCGTCTTATATAAAAGTCGATGCATTCACCGTATCGCTTTTCTTCTTTAATCTGGTTCAAAAGCTGATACGGATATTCAAACTGCAAGAATAAATCGACGAATACACGGCGGTTACATTCTTTTGCGGTTTCAAGGATTTTTCGCCCGTTTTCGGCTGTGTCGGCAAGCGGCATCTCCACAAAGACATGCTTTCCCGCGCGCAACGCTTTTATGGCATATTCTGCGTGAACTTTTGTCGGAAGACATACGTCAACAAGCTCGATGTCAGTGTCGTTCAATACGTCATCAAGATTTGTCGTCGTTTTTACGCCAAGTTCTTTTTCAATTTCCTTAAGCTTCTCCGGCTTGCGTCCCCATACGATGATTTCATCAACAAGTTTTTCATTGCAGAAAAGTTTTGCGTGTTCTTTTCCAAAGCCTGTTCCCAAAATTGCGATTTTCATTTTTGTTAAACCTCCGTGGTAACGGTCGCGCGGCTGTACGAAATGGCAGCTTTGCCAGTTCCAAGAACATCACTTTTGCCCGGCGTTGCGATGCCAGAAAAGGCGCGACGTTCAATACGGAAAGTCTAGCATCAGAGAAAATCTCATGCTCGAAATATCTTGCGGAGTTTTGTCGTGAGAGTTTTGCCGATTGAGTTTCACGCGCGACAGGGAGGGAGGGGCAATGTTTATGACAAAATCTTTCTTATAGAAATAATTATCAAAGGCAGATACATGAAATGCAGATTCAGCCTTTGCCACAACCCTTCGTTCCGAACAAACGTATTTTTGAACTCAGGTTTGTCGGACATGATAAACAGTATAAAAAACAACAACGAGATAACAAAGCAAATTATGCTGATTATACCGAAGCCGGTTTCGCTGGTCTTAAATGAAAGGATTGCAAGCAGAAGCGGAACAAACAGAAACAACATAAAGCCGATTGCAGAACCAGCCCCATGTATTTTAGAAGCTGTTGTAACGACATCTTTCGTTTCATTCACGCTGAAAAATCCTGTAAATATACAGGCACCAACAGCAAAAACCGCAACAAACCCAACAAGCACCTTTGTGAGTCCGCTGGAAATTGAATTGTAGCCGTTGTAAATAGCCGGAATTGCAGCAAGGAAAAGCAAACCTTCCAGAATCATCCACAAATTGAATGGCACTCTGACAGGACTTTTTGGATTCCCGAGCGCACTTATAGACATCTTTGCACTGCTATATCCCTTGTAAAACATCGAAAGAATCAGTGAAACAACGATGTCGCCAATCATGGCTATTGTGCAAAGCAGCCATCCGTATTTATTTAAAAATGTCATTATTTAATCTCCTGCTGTTCGATCCACTTATTAAGCCAGTAAAGCTGATAATCAACAAACTTTTCATCGATGCAGTTTATGCCGTGAATCTCAAGGATTGTTGCCTGAAGCTGAAAATGCCTGATGGCAACCCAGTCCGAAAACGAAAGTTTTTCTTCCGGGCTTAGTGGATGGTGCTTAGTATAACCAGCCAGGAACTTTTCATAAACCGCACGAGTTATTTCTATATCTTCCTGCTGCAGATTAAAATAATCTGTCATGTCGCACATCACCATTACATCGAACATAACAGGGGCGCGGCAGATGGTGTCAAAATCCAAAAAGTAGATTTGACCATGTTTTGTCTGCAAAAGATTTCCGCGATGAAGGTCACCGTGACAAATGCCATATGGAAGTTTCTCAACTTTTTTCCATAGGCGTTCACCAAGTTCTTCATAGGCGGCAATTTGCGGGTAGGACTTTTGACGAAGAAAATCGATATAACGCCCGATAAAAAACTGTTTGTCACGAAGAACCGGCTTAACAGGATAACGTTCCATCAGACAATGAAGTTTTCCTACAAGAGTACCGACTTTTTCTGCAGTTTCAGGGTTTTCAAGGTTCGGTTCTTCCCCTTCGACAAACTCTTGCAGAAGCACCAGATACGGTTCGCTGTCGCTCGCGTCAGAAACTTCCACAATCGCTTCGCCAGTTTTTGTCAGAATTGTCTTCGGAACAGGAAATCCGTTTTCTTCCAAATATCGCGTAACCAAAACAGATTGTTTTGCTGTCCCGAAAAAAGCAGAGCCAATCACTTTTAGAAGATATTTCTTTTCGCCATTAACAATATATGTTTTGCTGCCGCCTTCCCTCAAAAAATCCAGCGTTACATTTTCCAGTGCGTATTTCGTTTGCAGCAATTGAATCAGTCTTTCTTCTGTAATGGTTTAGCCTTATTGTGGGTTTGACACTTCTTTCCGAAACTTAATACTCGGCGACATCAATCTTTTTGACAATTACTCCGGCATAATCGTGCCCTGTTTTTTCGACGTGTTCCGGGTTCATAGGGTAGTGGAGATTGTACAAAAGCCCGTTATCACCCGTTTTATCCGCAAGATGATTTTCATCGATGTGCGCACCAATTACTTCCAGGCAGATTACAACGTGGTCGTCTCCGTCAACAATCTCTTTTTCCCAAAGATATTTGCACTCAAGATTCATAAAGCATTCTTCGACCATCGGTGCGTCTATCCACTTGGCAGGAACAGCCGTCAAACCAGAGAAGGTAATTTCGTCCGCATCAAAATCGTTGTGATGGATAGTGTCCATACAAGCTGCATGGCAAGCTGCCGACATAAAATTGATAACCGCGACCTTCTTTTCTTTTAGGCTCGCGTAAAGATGTCCTGCCTTGTTCACGCTTCCCAAAAGCGCGTAAAATCCGTTTCCGTGATTCGCGCTCGTGAAGTTTGCCCATGACTGCATGCACGCATTGGGCTTTCCGTTTGATTTGTATGTTGTTACAAGAAACAATGGCGATGGAACTGTCATCACGAATTCTTTCCACGAGAAACCGAAATTTTTCGAAAAATCGCCGTATGTTCCTTTCATGCTCTCAGGCATTTCTTTGTACGAATATTTCATAAGTTCTCCTATACGTGTAGTGTATCAAAAAAAGTGTCCTTTGCGTAGCTTGTGAACGTTATTTGCGAACTTTGTGCTGTTGGCGAACGTCACTGGCAAGTTTTGCACTGTTGGCAGTGTCAGCCGCACCGGTTTTATCAGTGAAAACACGCCTGTCGTGTCGCTTTTGAGTGTCACTCGCGGGCGGCAAGTGACGAACTTTGCAGTATGGGCGAAACTCCCGACTTGCCCAGATTTGTGGCGCACTCCGCGGAAAAAAGTGCTAATATTTTATTCAAAAATAGACAAAATAACCAATTTATGCTAATATATTAGCAATGATACAACTAGAACAAAAGACCGCTCCGCAGATAGCCGAAGTTGTCGCCAAGCGGCTAAAAAAGCGAAGAAAAGAACGACATTTTACCCAAGCCGAGCTTGCAAAGCGAGCGGGTGTAAGTTTCGCGTCTTACAAGAGATTTGAGCAAAAACACGAAATTGCCTTTGACTCGCTAATAAAAATAGCAATTGCATTAGAATGTGAAAAAGATTTTGAGCAGCTTTTTGCAACCCGGCAGTTTTCTTCAATAGAGGAGCTTATTGCCAGTGAAAAAAACTGACCGTCTTTCCGTATTTTTCAATAATGGGACTCAAAAACGCCAAGTGGGAACTCTTGCGCTGTATCAAAACCGGTTGGCTGCTTTTTCTTATTGCGACGAGTGGCTTGCTTCCGGCTTTTCAATTTCGCCATTTTCACTTCCGCTTGAAAAACGTGTTTTTATTCCTGAATGGGAGCCGTTCGGCGGTTTGCATGGCGTTTTTAACGACAGTCTTCCTGACGGTTGGGGTCGCCTTTTAGTTGACCGTATGCTTTTGCGCATGGGGATTCAGAGCGAAACTCTTTCCGTTTTGGACAGGCTTGCGATTGTCGGTTCAAACGGAATGGGAGCTTTGACTTATGAACCGGAAACGTTTATTTCTGATTCGCCAGTTCTTCCTTCTGATTATGATGAAATTTCCGCCGAATGTGAGCGTATTCTGAATTCTGAGATTTCCGAATATGACGAACAGAACCTTGATTCAATTTTTGCGGCAGGAAGATCTTCTGGAGGTGCGCGTCCTAAGGTTTTTGCAAAAATAGATAATGAAGACTGGATTATAAAATTTCCTTCAAGCATGGATTCAAAAGAAATCGGACGGCAGGAATATGAATACAATTTATGCGCAAAAAAATGCGGAATTGATGTAAATGATTTCCGACTGTTTTCCTCGAAAAAATGCGCTGGATATTTTGGTACAAAACGTTTTGACAGAAACTATCTGGAATCTGGCAGAAGCTTAATGGCAAGTGCCTCGGCCCTTTTGGAAACCAGTCACAGAATCCCGAATCTTGATTACAACACTTTATGCCTTCTTACCTTGCAGCTTACAAAAAACAATGTAGAAGTAGAGAAAGTTTTCCGTCTTATGTGTTTTAATGTTTTTGCTCATAATCGCGATGACCATTCAAAAAACTTTTCGTGGCTTTATGACGAACATAACAATCAGTGGCTTTTTTCACCCGCTTATGATTTAACTTACAGTAATTCTATTGGCGGCGAGCATGCAACAACAATAGACGGAGAAGGAAAAAATCCAGCGATAGAAAATATCCTTGCAGTGGCACAAAAAAACGGAATAAAAAAAGCAAAGGCTGCTGAAATTGCAGAATATGTAAGAAGTACGGTTCAAACCGAGCTTGCAGAATGGATGTCGAAATCGTGATGCGCCGTGTCGGTGGCGCACCGTTCCTGTAGCATCTCACGTTGCAAAAATTATTCAAAATGCGTACATCAGTTGGTAGATTTGACGCATATCATGTATCATAATCGAATCATGAACTTAGGAAACAACATCTGCTTTTTGCGGAAAAAGAAAAAACTCACGCAGGAACAGTTCGCAGAGATGATGGCCGTTACGCGCCAGACGGTTTCGCGCTGGGAAACTGATGAAGTCGTGCCGGAGCTGGACAGGCTGACGCAAATGTGCGCTGTTTTTGCGTGTACGCTAGATGACCTTGTTAGAAAAGACCTGACATCAAAAGAGGAAGTTTATTCGGCGGTCGAAATCAGAAAGATTCCGTCATTCAGGATGGCGCGGTATGTCATAATTTCTGCGTGCCCGGAACAGGATGCGCTGAATTATATGATGAACTGGGGAAAGACGAGCGGGCTTCTTGCCGCCGCGCCCGATGCCAAGCTTATTGGCTGGGATTTTCCGTTTGTGTCGCAGGAACAGCAGATGCGGTTCTCTCTTCACGGATATGTCGCAGCTTATGTGCTTCCAGAAGGCTTTGAGACAAACTGCCCCGGCGTTGAATACGCGACAAACAGCGTGGCTGAATATGCGGTAATCACTGTAACAGACCCTCATGCACGCTCTTTTGAAAGAATCCCGAACGGCTACAAGCGCATTATGGAATACCTTTCTGCGACAAACATAAAGGAAAAAATACCGGACGATGTTATTCCCTGCTTTGAGTACGAGTATGACAAAAACGGCGTTCATTACATGGACATTTT
>JAIKVO010000269.1 GCA_024685655.1 Treponemataceae bacterium | reverse complement strand
GGAAACCATACTACTTGCTTTTCGTTTCTTTCCTTCCCTCTTCTTTCAAACATCTCTGCCCTCCGGCTTTCGTCCGCCGTCAGGCTGCTTTATCGCAAGCAAGAAGGATTATATATCCTTTCTGCTTTTTTTGTCAATACCATTTCCTTCTTTTTTTTAACTTTTTTTTCAAGTTTCTAAGAAGGAAGCTTTCTTTCCGCCGCGCTCTTTTGGGGCGCAACGGAAATCACTCTATCACACAGCATAAAAACTGTCAATACCTTTTCGCCGTTTTTTTTTCATTTTTTGCTGAAAACCAGCGGCTTTAATGTAATTAAATAGTCTACAAAAGAAATATATGATAGTGAAACACAAATTATTGACATAACCATTATTATAACAGAACACGCTGGAGCTATACTTTCGGTCGCAATACCAAGTCTATCCATAGTTTCAATCGCAAGACACAAAAAACTCGTAGCAATGTATAGCACAGTTTTTAGTTTCCCACCTTTTCTTGCTCCTACGGCAACACCTTTTTTTGCAGCCACCATTCTTAAAAACAACATACCCGTCTCTCTATAGAAGAGCAATATAAGTATGATAAATGACATATAACCAGTATGCACGTAGCAAAAAAATGAGCTCAAATGCAACACAACATCAGCGAAAGGATCATATATTTTTCCGAAATCACTGACACTATTCGTTTTTCGTGCAAAAAAACCATCCAAAAAATCTGTAAATTCGGCAAAACATAACAATGGCAATAGAATACACCCTGTAATAAACCTTGTTGAAGGTATCCATTCAGGGATTGTATAAATAATTAGAAATATTGGAGCAAAAGCAATCCTAACTGTTGTAAATTTATCTGCTTTAGTCATGTATAAAATATCAAAACATATTCAAAAAAAGTCAATATCAATTTATGGATATGCTTTAAAATCTTGTACAATACTTATGCAAGATTCCACTTTTTTATCTGGTACAAGACTCGATGCGATAGTTATTGCCTTTTCTGTTACTGCAGCAGAATCAGAAACTCCATGAAGCACAACTGAATCTCCATTAATAACCGCTTTAAGAAAAATGATATTTAATTTGTATTCAAAAATTAATGTATTAACGAGTTTCTGCGCATCATACAAGGATTTTAGTTTTTCTGCACCTTTCTTCTCTTTATCCTCAGTTATTAAAGTTTTCCTTAAATTATCAATTACAATAGCTGATTCTTCAACATTCAGAATTCCTGTATTTATTGTAAGATGGAAATGTGACGGATCCTCATTTACGAGATTAAAAAAACTCTTATGGAACCCTAGCCGGTTAGAATCGCTTTCTTCTATCCGTTGCATTGCCTGTTTCTCATTCCAATTAAATTCTTTCATCAAGCGTTTAATACGCACATCGTTCTTTGCTACGAAACGCACCGAAATCAGATTAGGAAGCGATTCCAAAATGATAAAAGCACCTCTTCCAATCAGAATACAATTTCCCTCCGAGGCAGCTTCCAAAACCGCTGTCTGAAGATAATCAAGATATTCATCACGATTTTTTGCCAAAGAAGCAAAAAAACCGGGTTTACGCTCATCATATTTTTTCATTTTATCTTCGGGAAAACCAAGATTTATTATTCTCTGTTCGATATATTTTCTATCAATAAATTTATATCCTGTTCGTTTAGCCAACTCACGGGCAACCTCATCACCAAGAGCCGCTACTTGTCTTGAAATAGCTATTATCGCCATACTTTCTCCTTATTAAACTGCTTTTAAATAGAATAATATTAATTTTTCAAATTGTCAAAAAAAAGGCTGCTTTTTTTTTCAAAAAGCAGCCTTCTACATTAACTCAAATATGCGTAATCAAAATTATTTGATTTTAAATACGTCATATTTGATTGATGAATCGTATGTACCTGAACGAACTTCACCAGCGATGCTAGGAATTTCAATCTTCATACCTGGATGGATAAGATCAGGATTTGCAGGATCTTCCATGTTTGCTTTGTTGGCATTATACAAGTTTTCCCACAATGCAGGATTGTTGTATACATAAGATCTTCCAGCAATATTCCAGTAACAATCTTTTGTCTCATCCCATGGACGTACAACATAGTATCTTGGAAGCGGTGTCGTATCTGATATCTCAGACAAAACATTTACAGCTTCCTGTGCATACAGTTTTGCAGAATCGTATTCTCTTGAAGATAAAGCGATTTTTGCGTTCTGCAGAGCCTGCTCACCAGCAGTATATGTCATAGGATAATAAATATCACCCTTTGCATTTTTAGCCCATACGAGCTGATTCTCTGCAAGTGCGATAGCACTTTCTGCCTCGGCCAGTTTCTTAGCTTCAGCCTCTCTTCTTGCAAGAGCATTAGCTTCAGCTATTTTCCTTGCCTCTTCTTGTTTCTCAGCATCAATTTCAGCCTCAACCAATTTCTCGTTGATTGTTACCTCAATTTCACTGCGCTTAACCTCAGCATGCTGCGATAATTCAAGAGCCAAGGCATAATTGCCTTCATCAAAAGCCTTCTGTGCAAGTCTGTCATAATCCTCGGCTTCTCTCAAAGCCGATGAATCAGCCCAGCTTTCACAAATAACAGGCAGAACCATGCAACAAATTACTAATAAAGAACAAATAAACTTCTTCATCATCTTGCCTCCTAGTTACTTGAAAGAGGAACGATTATATCAGCATAAGAGGCAAGAACACTAAGTTCTTCTGCACGTGCACGACCTCTTTCCAAAGCTTCCATAGCCGCATTGCGTTTTTCTAATACGCTAGCATATACGGAGCTCAAAGCATCCCTTGCTGTTGTATACTCTGAGAAGGCAGCCTCATAGGACATTCTTGCGAATATCGCTTCAGCATTCTTCATATGAGCTTCAGCAGCCTTATATCCCTGCTCATCTGCTACATTAGCTTTGATACCATCTGCATCTTTCTTGATAGCCAGATATTCGCTACGTACAGCATCTGACTTCTTCTTAAATGCATTTGAAACAACCTTGTTATATGCTGCATGTACTTCACCAGCCTTGGCATACAGAACTTTTCCGTCTGCCAAGGAGTAAGCAAGGTCAGCAAGCTCATCGGTTGCTTTTTCAGCTGCAGCAAATCCGTTTCTGTCATATGACTGGAAATCATTCTCTACGATACGGATATATACATCAGCTGCCGCAGAAGCCTCTTCAAATGCCTTGTATACATAAGTGAAGGTTTCTGCATCTTCCTCAAGTTCTTCCTGAGTTCCTACAGCATTGTAGTAATCAAGGGCTTCATAAGCATATTCATCTGCTATTGCAAGTTCTTCTGGGAAGTACTCGTCTGCACCAGCCAGAACAGCTTCTTCTCTAACAGCGATAACAGCATCAATCATCTGACCATTGTCTATAACCTGATTAAATGCGTCATCTGTTTTATGCATCGTATTGAGGATGTCTTTACCATTAAAGGTTGTATATGCAATTTCATATACTTCTTCACTAGCTTTGTTTCCAACCTCAACATTCTTAGAATCGTAAAGGTCATAACCTTCTTCAATTACGACGTCATAAGCATCCTGAGCATCAACAGCAACTATGAACGCAACATAGATATTCTTGAAGTTCTCGATATCAGCATCAAGCCCTTCCTGAGAACCTTCTTCGTTGTAATAATCAACAGCTTCCCAAGCAAGCTCATCAACTATATCGAATTCTTCTGGGAAGTAGTCGTAAGCACCAGCGTCAATAGCCTCATCTCTTATGTCAAGAACAGCGAGACATCTGTCAACATTGTCAAGAATCTTATTGTAATAGTACTTAACATCAGCCGTCTTTTCTACGAGAGCTTCACCATCGAATGATGTGTAAGCGATTTCGTATACTTCTTCAGCTGCGTTATTTCCAGCAGCAAAGTTTCTCACATCGTATTCTTCATAGCCATTTTCAATGACTATGTCATAAATATCCTGAGCCTCTGCAGCTGTGATGAATGCAGTGTAAACATTCTCGAAATTATCGATGTCAGCATCGAGCTCTTCCTGAGATCCACCCTCGTTATAGTACTCAACAGCTTCGATAGCGAGCTCATCAACTATATCGAATTCTTCTGGGAAGTAATCGTAAGCACCAGCATCAATAGCCTCATCTCTTACGTCAAGAACAGCAAGGCATCTTTCGCAATTATCGATTGCCTGATAGTAATAAGTCAGAGCATCGTTAATCTTTTCAAAGATTGCCTCTCCATCCAAAGGATAAGCATCAGCCAAAACAGCGATTTCATCGACAGCAGCGATTCCTGCATCAACATCTTTATAATCATATTCATCGTAGCTGTTTTCAACTATATAGTTGTATGCAATTTCAGCATCAACAGCCGTCATTAATGAATCATAAAGATATTTGCATGTCTCTATGTCAGCATCGAGCTCTTCCTGAGATCCACCGTTATTGTATATGTCAAGACAAACAACAGCATACTCGTCAACAATACCGAGCACCTCTGGAAGGTATTCTTCAGCACCATAGCTTACTGCATTATCTCTGAGCGCATAAACGAAAGCAATGTTATTACCATTGTTGATTACTTTTTCGTAGTATGCATCAGCTTCATCAAGCTTCTTAGAGATTGCAGAACCATCAAATGTCGTATAAGCGATATCATAAACATCGTTTACAGCAGCAACACCAGAATCGAAGTTCTTTACATCGAACTTATCGAATCCCTTTGCAACGATATAAGCGTATGTATCTTCAAGAGCAACAGCCTTTGTGAAAGAACCATAAATTGCATCAAGATTGTCTATATCTGCATCGAGCTCTTCCTGAGTACCACCCTCTTCATTGAAATAATCAAGGGCATAAACAGCATAATCATCAACAGCTGCGAATTCTTCTGGATAGAACTCCTCTGCACCCGCTTCGATAGCTTCTTCACGAGTTTCAAGAAGGTCTGTTATAGCAAAGCCATTGTCCAAAGACTGCTGGTAGCTGTCACGAACAATAGTAATTGTATCCAAGAATCTCTGATCAGCAATTATCTCTTCATTTTCATACAAAGCAATTATATCGAAACAATCATCAATCGCAGCATTACCTAAAGCGATATTCTTATAATCGAACTGATCGAATTCGTTATCATAAATATCATTATAAGCATCTTCTGCTTCGCAGGCTGCGACGAATGACTTAGCGATATTAAGGAATGTCTCTAAATCTTCATCAAGCTCTTTCTGTGTTCCATCTTCGTTGTAATACTCAAGACGAGCAACAGCGATATCAGCAACAGCTTCGAAATAGTCTGGGAGAAGTTCAGCTGCACCAGCATCATATGCGGTCAGATAAGTATCGATGATTTCATCAACAGCCTTACCGTTCGCTACGAACTGAGCATATACAGCAGCTATCTCTTCGGAAGCTTCGAGCAATGCGTTCAATGTTTCTGGATTGTCAAGCAACACACTAGTATCAAAAGATTCAACATCGGCAGAAACACTTGCAACCTTTTCCTGAAGCCCATCGAAAAGAGCCTGTCCAAGCATTGCGTTCTTTACATCGAACTCATCGTAACCACAAGCATACGCAAGGTTACAATCAGCTTGCGCCTCTCCAAGATTCTCTAATGTAGCGTAAAGACTGACAAAACTATCAGCAAGCGTGTCGAATTTCTCAACATCGTCTTCCGCTTTACAAGCAGCAAGGAACTCATTATAAGCAGCATCTACTCCATCAAAATAATCTTTGAGAGAGTCATAGTACCTTACCCCCGTAGCAAGAGCATCGTTACGAGCCTTTGTTACATCAGCACTAACAGCTGCCCAGTCTGTTTCTGGCTCAGCAACTACCGGTTCCGGCTCAACAACAGGAGCGGGAGCTGGCTCAACAACAGGAGCTGGAGCCGGTGCCGGAGCTGGAGCCGGTGCCGGAGCTGGAGTTGTCACTTCCACTTCAGTAGGAGCCGCTTTTTCTGGTTCTGCATCAGATCCACAGGCAACGAACAGCGTGAGAATCGTACACAGAAGAAAAATACGGAACAGAACTCTTTTCATATTTCCTCCTAATTTAAATGACTCTGTTATCATTCTTATCGATTTTTATTATCGGTAAAGATATCTTATAAACAGGAATCTTTTTTTTCAGGTCGTCTATTTTTTAAACATACCTAGTAAATAGCATACACCACTTTTCGAATTGTGACAACTTATTTCTTTAAACTAAAAAAAACTTTTAGATAAAAAATTTTCATATTTCTTAAGAAAGTGATATACTTTTATCGGATTTTCATGAAAAACAAATTTATAGACACATTTTGCACCAAGATGAAAGGGGATTTTTGGGTATCTCAAAAAAAAACTTATTCTAAGGAGGATAAAAAATGGCTGACGATTTTTCTTTTCAGATTGTAGAATCGCTGGGAACATTTTCAAAAAGCAAGAGCGGATGGACCACAGAACTAAATTTAGTTTCGTGGGGAGGGCGTGACCCGAAATACGACATACGCAGCTGGTCGCCCGATCATAATAAAATGGGAAAAGGCGTTACGCTGACAAAAGAAGAACTGATTGAACTGAAAAATCTTCTTAGCAAGACAGAGATTAACTGATTTCGTACTCGCTAAGAGAACTGCCTTTTTTCATACAGAGACAATACACAAGAGTCTGCAGACTTATCGACTCCATAGCTGATCCCGATGAGCGTATCATCATATCGGTCTGGGAGAGAAGTGATATTGCAGACTCTGTTTGCTCAGAATTCCAGATTCTGGCTGCCGCCCTATATTTTTGTTGCATTTTTTTGGCTTGGAATCCATTTATCTTGAGATTAAAATCCGAAAGTCCGTTTTCCTTAGCGAGCAAATGCCATACCTTCAGCTTCCGGAAACACCATGTCAATCCGGCAATAAGCGACACATAATTGGAATCTTTTGAATTCCGAAGCTTCTGTAATATGGAAAGCGATTCTGATAACCTTGTCTGTGGCTCATGATCAGCGGCAGCCATTGCATCAAAAAGAGTAAACGCCGACTCTTCCCTGTTGTGTGTTAATATAGATTCAACGTCATCTGTAGTAATCAGATGATTTTTTTCGAAACATACGAAGAAGCGTGAACACTCGTTGCGCAAAGCCTCGGTATTATTCTCTACCAATGAGAGTATGAGTTCAGCGACATCCGGATCTGTTCTGTATCCATTTTTACGGAAAAACGATTCCAGCCACTGCTCTTTACGATCCTCAAACATCTCCCAAAAAATTTTCCGGTGTTCTTTTGGAACGAGCGACTCCAGTTTTTTATCTACCGATGTTTCGTCCGAAACGAGGAAAAGCCAAACATCATCAGCTTGAATCGACTTTAATTCATCACACCATTTCGACAAAAGCTCAATATCTTCTTTTTTCTTTATTGCCTCTGCCCCTCTGAGCACGACAAAACGCGCAGGAACAAACAAGTTCCCGTTCTGCAGAATCGAAAGAACATCACTAAGAGGAACATCTGCCGTATATAATAGATGATAATCGAGCGATCCGAATTTTTTCTCAGCCGAATTTTTCATATCAGCAATGGCATCGTTTCTTTCGCCGAATTCAGGACCTGTATAAAGGAAAAGAGGAACAGAATACATCAGTACGAACGTATTATATTAGAAAGTTTTCCGATAATCTGCACATTTTTGCAATAAATCGGATTGAATTCCGGATTCTCAGGCTGAAGCCGGATACGTGTCGGCTCTTTGAAGAATCGTTTAAGCGTTGCCGAATCATCAAGAACAGCTACGACTATATCACCGTTCTGAGCAACACAGTCCTGCCGTATTATGGCAAGATCACCGTCGAGAATACCTGCATTTATCATGCTTGAACCACGGACATGAAGCGCGAAATACTTACTTCCGGGAGAAAGCATGCTGTCAGGGAGCTTGACATAGCCTTCAAAATTCTCGTCACAAAAAAGCGGCTTACCAGCTGCGACAGTTCCGATAACAGGAATTTCAACCACTTTCCTACCACGCATTTCCGGCCGGTCATCGATAAGCACCTTAAGTGAGCGGGAACGTTTCTCAGCCCGGGACAAGTAGCCTTTTTTCCTAAGAGCAGCAATATGATCCTGAACAGCCTTAAGCGAAATAGAGAAATATTCTGCCGTCTCCCTTACTGTGGGAGGACATGTGTTTGCTTCTGTATAGTTCTGGATAAAACGAAGAACCTGAAGCTGTCTTTCTGTAAGTTCTTTCATATATACTATACACTTTACAATATGTTTTTAAAAAAGACAATAAGCAAAATGCATTTTTTACGATACGACTTAACGGGTATCACCCTTTTAAGCCTTTAATATGCTGAAAAACTATTCTTCTTCGAACTTATTCTCAAAAAGATTGTATATCGCATCGACAGCAGCCTGAGCATCGCTACCTTCTGCCTTCAGAGTCAGAACAGTATTATATCCCGCAGCCATTGTGATGACACCCATGATAGACTTTGCGTTGATTGTTGTAGAATCTTTCTCAATGAGGATTTCTGATGCAAATTTATTAGCAGTTTGGGCAATAAGAGCTGCCGGGCGAGCATGTATGCCAGCACGGTTTCTTACAGTAAGAAGTTTCTCTACAGATGCCATACTATTCTCCTTAAACTTTAATACGAATCATCGCTTCCGTCATAAACAGACTGAGCTTGTCCGTTTTCTATCCAATTAAGGACATTTTGATTGAAATCGCGTGCAGAATTATAACCCATCGATTTGAGTCTTTCATTCATTGCAGCAGTTTCTATTATAATAGGAACATTTCTACCCGGTTTAACAGGAATTTCCAAAAGAGGAATCTTTACACCGAGAAGTTCCATCGTATTTTGCTTTGTACCAAGACGGTCATATATCTTATTTGTATCCCATTCCTCAAGCTTTACAACGAGCTGTACTTCCTTTTGCTCACGAATTGCACCTACTCCATACAACTGCTCGATGTTTATGATGCCCAATCCCCTTATTTCCATATGGTGACTGATTATTTTGTTTGCACCTTTACCAAGGACCGAGTTACCATTAACACAGCGTATCTCAACAATATCGTCAGCAACAAGTCGATGTCCGCGCTCAATAAGCTCAAGAGCCGTCTCGCTTTTTCCTACACCAGAATCACCGATTAGGATGATACCGACACCGAAAACCTCGACAAGAACGCCATGCATTGATTTTTTTGGTGCAAATATGTTCGAGAAAACACGCAATAACCTTGTAGAGAACTCAGTAGACTCCAAATCAGTGGAAAGAACAGGGCATCCAGCCTCTTCTGCAATCGTACTGAACTGCTCAGGGATTTCTAAACCATGCGTAAAAACACAGCATGGTATTGTATACGTAAAAATCTGTTTGATTGTGGCTGTATTATTTTCAGAAATAAGTTTATGAAGGTAGGCAACCTCACCGCGTCCAAATACCTGAACACGCTGGTAGGCAAAAGATTCAAAAAAACCGGACAAAACAAGTCCTGGTCGATTCAAATCCGGTATGGTAATCTTCCTGTCTAGTCCTCTGCGACCATTTATGCAGCGAAGATTCAATGAGTTGTGTCCTTTCAAGTTCAAATCGAGAAGATCCAGAACTGTAAAGTCTTTATCAGCCATACCGGAAATATACACGCATCAATACAATTTTTCAACAGGTGATTTTATTTTGCGCTTGTTGAAATAATCGTTATTTTTGCTGAACTTTATCTTTCTCTTTTTTGATTTTAAGGTCAAGAACATCTATCATCTTGTTAAGACATGTCGCAAACTCATAATCATCAGCTTCTACATGGGCTGTTGTACCCCAACGGAAACTAAGCGTCGTATCGAAATAATATTTTTTATCTTCCTTAACTTTAACCGCACAGCTTACTATAAGGTCTTCTGCATATTTAATACGCTCAAGTTTTTTATTTACAAGATCCTGCTGATCCTGATCCATAGTGAAACCTACAGAATTTACTGTTATATTCATCTGATCCTCCATAAAAAAAGTGATTTGAGATACAGAAACATAGTGCAGTTGCACTTTGCTTCTATATAAATAGTATAATGCGTGAAAAAAAGAAACGCAAAGAAAAAATCAATTCAATACAGTAATTTTCTAATATAAATAGTTCACTTGCGATCGAATGATGATTTTATATTAAGCTCTGCCCGATACTTAGCGACTGTACGACGAGCTATCTTTATGCCTTTCTCAGCTAGTTTTGCAGTGAGTTTTTCATCGGAAAGCTTTTTTGTTTGACCTGAAGACTCATGCTCCGCAAGGATTTTTGCTATTTCCTGCTTGACGCTTTCCTTTGAAGGTCCATCGCCATCAGATGCGATTGAGTTTGTGAAGAAATAGCGAATTTCGAAAAATCCCCATTCACAGCGGATAAATTTACCATTCGCAATACGTGAAATTGTTGCAGGATGAACTTCTATAGCATCCGCAACTTCCTGCATTTTCAGAGGAACAAGATTCCCCGGCCCTTTATAAAAAAAATTGGACTGTTTCCCGACAATTACCCGAAGTGCATTATAAACTGTCATAGTCCGTTGCTGAACGGCATTTATGAACCAATCTGCTTTCCTTACCGATTCTGCTGCAAATTTTCCTGTTTCACCACCAGAATCCATCATCTTTTTGAATTCTGAAGAAACCGCAACTTCGGGCAAAGAACCTTTAAGCATTTCAATTGTAAATAAATCTGCACCGTTCTCAATTTCCTCATCTGTACTTTTGCGGATAAAAGCATCCGGTTCCACATAGGAAACCGTGTTTCCATCCGAAAACTGCTGCGCTGGGTGGGGATCAAGCGACTGGATAAAAGTGATTGCTTCTTCGACAGCAGACACAGTGTAATGTCTTGCCAAAAGAGCATCAGTCTCTGCTATGCCGGACAAAATCTGCTGCGGACGGCTCTTTTCGAGCAACTGGAAATAATCGCGTAATAATATTATAGCAAGTGGGGGAGCATTCTCTGTTGCTGTAGCTTGTATGATAAGGCTTTCTTGTAAATTATAACAACAGACGCCAATCGGATCAAAAGTTTGCACAAGTCTTAGCGTAGTCTTAAGCAAAGAACGAGTTTCCCCAGGACGAAGCAATTGCTCACACGGACTCTGGAAAAATCCGTGTGAATCTAGGTTTCCAATCATCCTCTCTGCAAGATTCTGTACATTTTCTGGCACATCTTTTTCCGAAAGCTGGACAAGAAGATGTTCCTGCAAAGTCTCTTCTGGTTGAGCCACACTTTCAAGGAACCGTTGATGAGTATCACTGTCCGAAGAAGATACATATACAGGATCTTTCACAACCACCATCGCAGGATTCGATTCAACTTCCTCATAAATACGTTCTCTAAGCTGATCCATAGGCATCGCAAGGATATTTATGGTTTGTATCATCTGAGGAGAAAGTTTTTGCTGCTGCGACATCCGTTGCGAAGCGGACAGTTCCATAGAGGCCATGCCATAGTGTAGCACAAAGCCAAACGATTTGGTATATTTTCTTCATGGAAAAACTTAATTCATACGGACTGAAAGTACCGGAAATTCTTCTTCCGGCAGACAACACAGATTTGAAAGCATGGGCGGTTATTGCTTGTGACCAGTACACACAGGACAGAGAATATTGGAGGCGATGCGAAAAAACCGCAGAGAACAAGCCTTCAACACTGCATATAATTTTACCTGAAGTGTATCTTGGAGATGCCGACAAACAGGAACGAATTGAAAAAATACATGCTTCCATGAAAGAATATATTGAAAGCAATGTTTTTTCCGAACCAAAAAAATGTCTTATCTACATTGAGCGAACTACAGCGTATAAACGCATCAGGAAAGGGCTTGTAACAGCTCTTGACCTTGAGGCTTATGAATGGGAACCAGATTCAAAAGCTCTTGTTCGCGCAACAGAGGCAACAATAGTAGAGCGCATTCCTCCAAGAATGGAAATTCGAAGAGGAGCTCCTCTCGAAAGCCCTCACATAATGCTGCTTGCGAATGACAGCGCAAAAGAACTTGTCGAAAAAACCGGAGAAACGGTAAAAGCCAAAGCTCCGACATACAGCACGGATCTTATGGAAAACTCCGGAAGTATTATGGGCTGGGCAGTGGACAACGAAGAAGAAATCGCACATGTTCAGGCCGCATTGGAAACGCTGAAAAAAGACGGAACTAGTGCAGATGGGTCTACGTTCCTTTTTGCAGTAGGAGATGGGAACCATTCACTTGCGACTGCAAAAGCGGTGTGGAACGAATTCAAACTGAAAAATGGCGGAAAGAAAGATGAAAATGGAAAAATCTCGATTCCGGCAGGATTTGAAAACCACAACGCACGATTTGCCCTTGTTGAGATTGTGAACATCTACGATGACGGACTTACATTTGAGCCGATACACCGCGTTCTATTCAATACCGATGCAGAACTGCTTACAAAGACGATATGCAAAAAACTCGAAGGAACAGCGGAACTATGTGAGACAGAAAAAGAACTTAACGACAAAGTTTCCGCATCAAAGGGCTTTATTGGAATTGTGACACAAAAAGCCAGCAAACCAGTATATACACTGATCCGTACAGACATTACAGATCTCATGGTGAGCAAACTACAGCCTGTTCTCGATGATTTCCTTAAAACCTCTCAGGACTCTGCCATAAACGTAGGAAATTCGGTGAACAGCGTAAACTCAGCAAACTGTGCCGCAACTTCTGCACAAAAGCCGGAAATAGACTATATCCACGGTTCTGACGAAGTTTTCAGACTTGGGAAAAAAGAAAACACAGTAGGAATTCTGCTTCCTCCAATAGCAAAAGAAAGCTTTTTCAGTACAATTGCCGGGAACGGACCGTTACCGCGCAAAAGCTTTTCCATGGGAGAAGCTAGCGAAAAACGTTTTTACTTTGAATGCAGAGCTTTATTCTGATTGTTTATAGATGCGAAAAAAATGGCTTCAAAACCTAAGTCTTGAAGCCATACTATTTTACCGGCGAAGAGACTTGAACTCTTACACCCTCGCGAGCAGCAGATTTTGAGTCTGCCGTGTCTACCATTCCACCACGCCGGCGAATAATTTCTGTACCTAAAACGTACCAGAAAAAAACGAATATTGCAAGGGGGATTTAAATGCTTCACATAGGATGCCATGAATCATCATCCGGGGGATTTGTTGCAATGGGCAACGAAGCCATAGAGCTTAATGCCGACACCTTCGCCTTTTTTACACGAAACCCGCGCGGAGGACAAGCAAAACCAATAGACGAAAAAGATACAAAAACTTTTTGCATTTTCGCAAAAGAACATAATTTTGCACCGCTCGTTGCCCATGCACCATATACGATGAATCCTTGTTCAGCCGACCCGCATCTTCGGGAATTCGCGCTTGAAATGATGATTGATGATTTGAAAAAAATGGAATATACCCCCGGCAATTTGTACAATTTTCATCCGGGAAGCCATGTTCAGCAAGGTGCCGATGTCGGCATAGACCTTACATCGACTCTCATTGCAAACGCAATAAGCGCAACACCGGACTGCACAACCATGCTCCTTATAGAAACGATGGCAGGTAAAGGTTCCGAGATCGGCAGAACCTTCGAAGAAGTTCGTCAACTTATAGACAAGGCTGAAGAAAAGGCAGGAATGTCGCTTGAAACAAGACTCGGCGTCTGCCTTGATACATGCCACATTTGGGACGGTGGTTACGATATAGTATCTGATTTAGACGGAGTTATTACAAGCTTTGATAAAGTAATAGGGCTTAAACGACTTCATGCCGTTCATCTTAACGACAGCCTTAATGTTTGCGGAGCGCACAAAGACAGGCATGCAAAAATTGGTGAAGGCGAAATAGGGAAAGAAGCTCTTTTTAGGGTAATTAACCATGCCGAACTTCGGGAACTTCCATTTATTCTTGAAACACCGAATGAACACAATGGCTATAAAGCTGAAATAGCAATGCTAAGAGAAGCCTACAAATAAAACTGATAAAACCCAGAAAAAAGGCGAGGAAATGAATCAGCCCGAAAACCTGCTCAGCTCGCCATACTTTGCATCATCAGCATATTCTCAAATTCGATATTCGAAACTGGTTTTGAGAAGAAAAATCCCTGAATAAGATCGCAGCCAGAATTTCTTAGGAACTCAAGCTGCGTCCTGTTCTCGACACCTTCCGCAACTGTCTCAAGACGCAGCTCTCGTGTAAGTGTAAATATCGTTTTGAGTATCATTTTCGCAGTTCCTTCATTATCGCCCTGCAAGAATGATTGATCAATCTTAATTACATCAAAAGACTCTTCTTTAATTAGATTGAGTGATGAATAGCCACGTCCAAAATCATCTATTGATACTCTGAAATCATCTTTACGCAATCGCTTTGCAATATCAGTGAGGATTTTCTCATTCTCAAAGAAAGCCGATTCTGTAAGCTCAATTTCAAGCGATTTATGAGGAATGCCATATTGCCCCGCGATATTTGTGAGTTTATTGCAAAATCCTGGGTTATAAAGGTTTACTCTAGAAAAATTAACAGATATCGGAACTACGGTTATGTTTTTATTGAAGAAATTCGACATTGTTTTACAAACTTCTTCAAAAACATAAAAATCAAGTTTAGGGATAAGTCCCGTATGCTCAAGTACCGGAATAAACTCTGAAGGAGAAGTCAAGCTCCCATCTTCCTGCTGCCAACGAACAAGAGCCTCTGCACCGGCAATACGCTCTGAGCAGGCATCATACTTTGGCTGGAACATTACGACAAATCGCTTATCTTTTAGCGAAGATTCGAAATTACTTGCCAACTCCATGCGAGTCTGCTGCTGCAAGAAAAGATCCTCGTTGTATACACCGATAAGATTGCCGTAGTTTTCTTTTACAGAACGCGTAGCAATTTTGGCATAACTGCGCATTTCTGACACAGGAATGAACGGATCCTTAATTGTGTAAATACCGAAATGCATTGTTATTGCATGGACTGCTATCAGACGCATAAGAACGTCGTACCACTGGAAAATCGTTTCAAAAGCTTTGTTCAGTTCGCCTTCTGCAAGTACATAGAAATGATCACTTGCATTTCGGCAAGCAAGAATATGCCCATCAAAAAAGTCCTGAATACAAAATGCAACATATTTCAACGCTTTATCAGAAGCTTCCTTTCCATGCACGCTACGATAAAAACTGAAATTGTCTATATCGATATGAAGAATATAAAGACTTTTAGGTTCTTGCAACTCAAGGACAGCCCGTGCAGCTTCATCAAATTCTTGTTCTGACAAAAGTCCAGTAAGTGAATCTATTTTACTTTCCGGTTTATGACTTTTCTTTATCTGTACAGATTTTTCTTCATTTCTTTTTTCAACCTTTCTGAGCTTTTTCAGGATGAAAAAGAATGCACAGATAACTATGCATAAGAACAGACTCAACAAAAGAAGAACAATATAATAACCTGACATTTTGTATACCTACTTTTTTAGCTCAGTTTTTTACACTTTCCGATTTGTGTTTACTAAAATACTAGTACATAATAAAAAAAAAAGCAAATGAATTTTTCAGAAGAATATTCAAAAAGCCTTTTATTTCTTATATTTTTACAATTTTCTAAATATCTTAACGTTTTCTAAATTTTTAGATTAAAACTTTAACAATTAAATTTTCTAAGATACACAATCTTTATCAGCATTATCAAGAATTTTACTTGTGAGTTTTTTTCAACAGGGGAGAAGGAAAAAGGAGAAAAGAACAATGTAAAAAACGGATTTTTCAGAAAGGATCCTGCAACGAGCTTGTTTCCAAACTCCAAGCTCGTGCAGTATTCATAATCTTTTAGTACTTTTCTTTTAGAACTTCAAGAGATAATTCTTTTTCTTTCCTCTGCGAAGAACAATCACTTTACCTTCAATCGCAAGATCAGGGGTAACAGGCATATTCTCGTCTGAAACTTTATCTCCGTTGAGCGTTATGGAACCAGCATTAAGGAATTCTCTTCCTTCGCGCTTACTTGAAACAATCTTGTTGTTGACAAGAACATCCATAATCGTCTGACCGGCTGTAACGCTCACCGTCGGCACGTCTTTAAGCCCTGCCATAACGTCGCTCAAAGAAAGACCCTTGATATTGCCGCTGAAAAGAGACTGGCTTATTGAAACAGCCTTCTCGTACTCTTCTTTTCCGTGAAGGTCAGTGATAATCTCACGAGCCAAAGCCTTGTGTGCCTCGCGCAGTTCAGGATGCTCGGCGTTTTTCTTCTCCAGCTCGGTAATTTCTTCCGGGGTGAGGAACGTGAAAATCTTGAGGTACGAGATAACCATGCTGTCATCAACGTTTACAAGATACTGGTAAAGCTCATAGCTCGAAGTTTTGTTGATGTCGAGCCAAAGTGCGTTACCTGCGCTTTTTCCAAACTTGTTACCGTACTTGTCGAGTACGAGCGGCATCGTGAATCCGTAAGCTTCTTTTCCTTCAATCTTGCGGATAAGCTCTATACCTGTGGTAATGTTTCCCCACTGATCCGCGCCCTCTGCCTGCATAATACAGTTCTTGTTGCGGTACAGCCACAAAAAGTCGTAGCCCTGAAGCAGCGTGTAAGAGAATTCCGCGTATGTAATGCCTGTCTCAAGACGGCGGGCAATAATATCCTTGTTAAGCATGTAGCTTACATTTATGTACTTGCCGATGTCACGCAAAAAGTCCAAGTATGTGTAGTCTTTTGTCCAGTCGTAGTTGTTTACGATTTCCGCCTTGCCCTCAAAAAGTTTGTCTACTTGAGCGCGAATGCCCGCCATGTTCTTTTCGAGCTTTTCTTTAGCCATTATTTCGCGTTCTGCGGTAGGGCGCGGATCTCCGATAAGTCCTGTTGAACCTCCTACAAGCAGAATCGGGTGATGTCCTGCTTTTGCAAAGCGTTTTGCGGTTACAAGCGAAGAATAATGCCCTAAATGAAGGCTGTCTGCAGTTGGGTCTGTTCCCCAATAAAACGTGACATTGCCGCTGTTGATTTTGTCCTCAATGTCTTCTCCGGCTGTGTCTTTTATAAGACCGCGCCAATTCAGTTCTTCATAAAAAGTCATTATTTGCTCCTTATAGCCTTGCAGCAAAATTGCATTTTTGCCGAAAGCATATTCTGCCCATAAGATAGCATTTTTTCATAATTGCGTAAATAATGAACATATCTCGATTACCAGATGACGTTTATACGAGAAAAACAAAATTGTGAGTGCCTTAATTCTTGCTATCAGACTTCAAACTGATCTACTTGACCACCAATCTCATCAATAGCATTCTTCATAAGATTAGTTATTTCCGAAAGGGCTTCTCCCGTCTCATTAATCTTAGCTGCGTTCGCTGACATATCTTTCATTTCGTTCTTGATGCTTGAAGTTGCTTCTTGAAGCGCATATGCCTCGCTCATTATAGCATGGCTTCCTGCCGTCATCTTTTGGGACGCAAGCTGCACTTGCTCAGTGCTGTTGTTCATATCACGCAAAGCTCCAGTAATCTCTGCAGAACCAGAACGCTGCTCTTCCATAGCTTTTTTTATTTGGCGGACAAGAGAATCCGTAGCGTGAATCTCATCGGCAAGAGAAGCATACCCCTTCACGCCACGCTGCGTAACCTGAACTACGGAGTTTATTGTTTCCTGTATACGATTCAGCTGCTCACCAATAGTCTTTGACTGTGCAGTTGATGTTTCAGACAGCTTTCGTATTTCACCTGCGACAACAGCGAAACCTTTTCCGGCTTCACCGGCGTGAGCGGCCTCAATGGCGGCGTTCATGGCAAGAAGATTCGTCTGGCTTGCGATGTTGGCAATAACGGAGTTTGCATCTGTCAAAAGTTTTGATTGCGTTTCAATATCAGTAATCTGCTCCTGCAAAGCACGTTGCGTCTGCGCCCCGGAATCTGCCTCTTTTGCGATAGATTCAAAAGAGCCTGCCATTCTATCAACAGAATCGTTTACCTCAGCAATGTTCACAATCATAGATTCTACAGCCTTTGATGCGACAGATGACACTTTTACCTGAGTACCAACAAGTCCTTCAAGCGAACCTATGCTTGTAAGAACCTGATTCAATGAATCTGTTGTCTGATGCACACTGCTGCCCTGTTTATCAATGTTTCCAGTTATTCCATCAATATTTTCTTTAATCTGAGTTATTGCCGTAGTCGTTTCAAAAACACCGTCGTGCAGCTGGTCACCAGCAACAAGCAACGATTCCTTAGACTGCTTCATAACTGCAATTATGTTCTGCAGTTTCTCTGCAAATGAATTGAACTGATTGGCAAGCTGGCTTATCTCATTTTTGCCCTGCTCCGGAATGCGAAGTGAAAGGTTTGCATTTCCCTGAGAAATTCTGTCCATTGCGACAGAAACTTTCTTAAGCTGACCGAACATGCTCTGCGTAAAGAAGAAAACAAGAAGAATACCAAGAATTACACAAACAGCACTGACAATCGAGATTGTCATAACCTGACCAGTAACAATTCCGGCAATGCTTTCCATTTCAAAATCGCAGCCGATAAATCCAACAACCTCGCCTCTTGAAGTTATGATTGGTTGGTAAGTACTTACCTGCCAGCCCCATACATCCATCTTGGTAAGACCGGAACTGAGCACCTTTCTAGTTTTCATAGCCTCAAACGGTGCGCTTCCGTAAGAAGAAATATCTTCTTCTGTACCTAAAGGAGAGAAATTCTCCTCATCACTGGGATCACAACTACCGTCAATGATATATTTGTAAACATTTCCCTCAACGGGAATCATCGTATATAGGTACTCACACCCAACCGCCTCTTTTATGTAAAGAAGCTTAAGACGAGTTTCCTCATAGTACGGATCATATTCGGAAGGACTTCTTATAAACTGAGCGAATTTGTCAGCATTTATTATTTCAAGAGCTTTTTCACACACAGGAAAACCCTGTTCCGATGTGATTTTCGAAGCTGTATCGGATATGCCTACGCCAGCAATCACAGCGATGGCAACACAAGAAAGCAATGTGAACAATCCGAAAAAAACTATGAAACGCGCCTTAAAAGAATGCATATCTTTTTTCTCCTTACCAGTGCGCAATTTATTTTACGAAGTATAATATGCGAGTAACATCATTATACAGCGTGTTTTTTTCATCTGGCAACAGAATTCAGATTTTATTAAGAAAAAAGATTTTTTGATATTTTTTTACGGGATTCACGCACTATGTACAGACGCATAGACGATATTTAGGAGCAAGAAAGGTATTCGGGCGGTCGCTGCAGTGCTGCGCACTTTGCACCGGGCTACTCCAGGTTCCGCGTTAACCGCGCTCCATTCGCTACGCGAACGTTCCGCCTTCCGTATCCCTACCGCAGTTGGCTTTTGACAAAAAAAGCCCGGAAGCTTTTGGCTACCGGGCTTTCGTATGCTAGTCGCACGCATTCGCGAGCTTGATGCACGCAAGCTCGCTTGGCGAGAATTGCGTGCGCAATTCTCGTTTCGCTTTGTATTCGGATTAGACCAATCCCTGAGCGATCATTGCGTTTGCAACTTTGATAAATCCGGCGATGTTAGCACCTGCTACGTAGTTGCCTTCCATACCGAATTTCTTCGCAGTGTTGTATGCGTTGTCATGAATGTTAATCATGATGTTGTGGAGTTTCTCATCAACTTCAGCTGCTGACCATGAAAGTCTTTCGCTGTTCTGGCTCATTTCAAGACCTGATGTTGCAACACCACCAGCGTTAGAAGCCTTTCCAGGAGCATACAGAATCTTGTTATCAAGGAATACCTTAACTGCATCAAGGTCAGACGGCATGTTAGCACCTTCTGCAACAAGCTTTACGCCGTTTGCAACGAGTGTCTTTGCATCTGAACCAAGAAGCTCGTTCTGTGTTGCGCATGGGAATGCACAGTCAACTTTAACTTCCCAAACTTTCTTTCCTTCGAAATACTTTGCAGATGGGAACTGCTTTGCGTACTCAGAAATGCGTCCGCGGCGAACGTTCTTAAGCTCTTTTACCCAGTCGAGTTTTTCCTGTGTAATTCCGTCTGGATCGTAGATGTATCCGTTTGAATCTGAAAGTGTAACTGGCTTTGCACCAAGCTGGATAAGTTTTTCAACAGCATACTGTGCAACGTTTCCAGAACCAGAAACTGAACAAACCTTGCCTTTGAAGCTGTCGCCAACTTTCTTAAGCATTTCCTGTGCGAAATAGATAAGACCGTATCCTGTAGCCTCTGTTCTGATAAGTGAACCACCGAATGTAAGGCCTTTTCCTGTAAGAACGCCTGTGAACTGATTTACGATTCTCTTGTACTGACCGAACATATATGCAACTTCGCGTCCACCAACACCCTTGTCACCAGCTGGTACGTCTGTATCTGCACCAATATGACGATAAAGTTCTGTCATGAATGACTGGCAGAAACGCATAACTTCTGCATCTGATTTTCCGTGTGGGTCGAAGTCTGAACCACCCTTACCACCGCCCATAGGAAGTGTTGTAAGAGAGTTCTTGAATGTCTGCTCGAAACCGAGGAACTTAAGAACTGAAAGGTTTACCTCTGGAGAGAAGCGGATACCTCCCTTATAAGGACCGATAGCACTGTTGAACTGAACGCGGTAACCGCGGTTTACATGGATTTTACCAGCATCGTCTGTCCACGGAACACGGAACATGATAACGCGCTCTGGCTCTACGATGCGCTCGAGAATAGCATTCTTCTCGATTTCAGGCATCTGCTCAACAACTGGCTCAAGAGTCTCAAGAACTTCCTGAACTGCCTGCAGGAACTCTGGCTCATTCTTGTTCTTTGCCTGAACCTGCTCAAACACACTCTTTACGTATGCGTTTTTCATATAGTCCTCCTAATAAACCTCCGGCGGTAGTCCCGAACATATATGTTCGTGAAAGAGGCGGACCACTCGCACACAAAAGTTCAAAACTTTAATTTTACTAAAGATATTTTAGCAAAAGTTAATTTCTTTGCCAATAGTTTTTTTTCTGATTCAGATTGTTTTTTTCGGAACTTAGATAGACCTTCACAGTGCTCTCGCATTATAAAAGTTTTATCATAAAAATAAGCGCACAGTCGCATATCTTGTCTCAAAACCGCGCAATATTGCGCTGCACGCTGTTTGTGTTATGGATGGAAACAATATGGTGAGCCTCAAGATGTGTTGTAAATCGTGGATTTACGGCATACTTGAGAAAAATAGACAAGCGACCGATTACCGCAAACACAGGAGGCTCACCAATGGAAAGTATAATTTATGTAGGTATGGATGTCCATAAGGACAGTTACAGTCTTTGCTGTTATGACCCAAAACGCAATTTATTTTTTTCAGAAATGCAGATAAAATCTGAAACAAAAAATGTCATCAAATATCTTGAACATGTTTTGGAAATGAACGACGGGGCCATAACATTAAGCTGTTATGAAGCCGGTCCCACAGGATTCCGTCTTTGCCGTGAGTTGCAGAAAAAAGGTTTTGCCTGTGTCGTCATGGCTCCGACATCAATTGCAAAAAGCGCAAAGGACAGACTAGTAAAAACAGACAGGGCGGATGCTAGAATGCTTGCGAAAGTTCTGGCTGCTAAACAATACAAAGAAGTTGTGCTTCCGACAGAGCATGTTGAATCAATCAAAGAAATCGTACGGCTTCGGGTTAATGTCCACAAGGCCTGCAAACGCGCCAAACAAAATCTTCTTTCTTTTTTATTGAATCAGGGATTTCATTATCCTGACGGAGGAAGCAATAAGTATTGGACAAAGAATTTTTTTGAATGGCTTAAAACGATAAATTTTGCGTCGGATTATTTGCAGTATTGTTTTGAAGAATACCTGTCAGAAGTTACAAGGCAAATACAGCGTCTTTCACTGATGGACAAAAAACTCAAGGAACTGGAAGATGACAAAGAGATCGCAGACGGAGTAAGGAAACTCAGGTGCATCTGTGGAATCGACACAATAGTTGCCGTCGGACTTGTTGCAGAAGTAGGAGATTTCAAAAGATTCAGTACAGCAGAAAAGTTTGCAAGTTATACAGGTCTTTGCCCGGGACGGCATTCAAGCGGCCTTTCTGACAGAAGCAGGGGAATCACAAAGCAAGGAAACCGGTATTTGCGGAAATTGCTTGTGGAAGCAGCGAAATCGGTTAAACGCACTGCACCGCACGGGAAAAAATCAAAACGCCTGATTGCAAGGCAGGAAGGATCTTCGACAGAAATAATCAATTATGCAGATAAAGCAGGAAAAAGAATACGCAATAAAATGGAACGCCTGGAGAGGCGTGGAGTTTCATACAACAAGGCAACGGCAGCATGCGCAAGGGAACTTGCCTGTTTTGTCTGGGGAATGATGACAGGAAACATTGCTTAAAAAACAGGAACTTTAACTTTGTTTGGAAACAGAAAAAGGGCAGATAACTTGGGAAAGCAGTATATATAAAATCATCCTCGAAATAATTTTCAGGACACTCAGCTGCAAAGCTGATTTGATTCCAGTTAGGATAGTACAAGGGATTGTTACGGCGGATCATCGACCTGGAGCAGGCTTCCGAGCCTATGCGCGAATATCATAGTGGTCAATACCAGACAAGCTCAAGTTCTGTTCTTTTTTTGTTCTTTTATATTGACATTCGGCTCACCATATCAACTATTAAAACTGCCGCTCTCGCGGCACTACACAAACAGAGTGCTTTTGTTCCACAATCTGCTCCTGCGCGCCGATTTACCCCAAAAGTTTTATAATGCTAAGACCCTAGGAGCACTGTGGAGGTCTTTAAACGAAAGAAATTATTTTTGCAACAATCGTGCCAAAAAAAATGCACGGGATAAATGGAACTGGCATCCGGAGCACCGCATCTTTCGTGAACTCTTCCCCAGTACGCGTTGCCCTCCGCACCCGAAGGTAAATCACGCCAGCTGCCGCCGCACACGCGATAGCGCAAGCCGCAAGCCAATAATTGAAACCGAGCAACGCGCCAGATGAACCGCTATAAAAAACATCGGCGAGCCCCAGCCGCTTCTTAACAACAAGACGCACCGCCTCGAAAACCAAAAGTCCTATAGCGGCAGAGGCGACAAAGCCGACACGCTCCTCACCCACACAAAAAACGAGCCGCGCGGCAACCGACACGACAAGAAGCGCGACAGAACACCAACGGCTCACTTTCTGTGTTTTTATATCCTGTACTGTCATAAAAACGGAAAAAAACGTAAATCCAATGAAAACAAAAAATTCACTTCTCATGGTATACTTTGCGCCAACTCCACTATGCATTTAACAACATCAAACTCAGTGCGACATTTCTATGAACGGCATCCATTTTTTTCCACACGCTACAACGACAGCACCAAAATCAAAGGCAACGTCACAATAGAAAGCAGCGTAGAAGCGGCAATACTCGCGGCAGCAAGCTGCGAATCGCGCTTAAACATTATTGAAAACATCGTTATGTTTACAGCGACAGGACAACTCACTGCAATAAGCATAGACGTTGCAAGAGTCCCGGAGAAGCCGCACAGCTTCAACACGCCTAAAAATGCGAACGGCATCACAACAAGCCGCAAAAAAAGCACAAGAATCAATTTCGCATCTTTCAGAACCCTAAGCGATGTAATCCCCGCGATGTAATAGCCCACAATCATCATCGGAACAGGGGTGTTCAGCGCAGCAATTCCTTGCAATGCCGTATTTAACGCATACGGAAGTTTTACTGGTGACACAAAAAGTATGAACCCGATAACAACCCCAATAACGCCAGGATTCACAATCATCTTTATAGAAAACCGCTTTTCGCTTCCGCTCATTATAAAAAGGCCGTAAGTCCAGCTGAAAATGTTGAAAACGACTATATAACTTGCACAGTAAAAAACGCCCTCGTCACCAAGAATCGCCTGCTGGAGCGGCAAAGCCATAAATCCGCAGTTAGAAAAAACAGTCGCGAATCGCAAAATACATTCGCGGCTTTTGTTTTTGTCGTGGATAAAAATTGTGGCGAGTAAAATAGCAAAAAGATGTGTCCCGATGGCGGTAACGGCGGCAATTCCCAGACCTCCGAGCATTGTCGGATCATACGCTCTGTTGAAAGAATTGACTATTACGCACGGAATCACGATGTATAGAACGAACTTCGCCAACTCCGAGATTGTTTTTTCGGAGAAAAAGTGGCATTTTGTGCAGACGAACCCGACCGCAATCAGAATAAAAAGCACAGCCACCTGCTGAACTATGACTATAAAGCTCGATTCCATATTTAGAGTTTATCATCTAGTCAAATTAGGTACAAGGTAGGAGCAGGCAAACCTCGCAAAGGTTTTCCCGCTCCTACGACCTCACCCTTTCCAGGCTCGCAGAGGGTTTGCGGAGTAAAGCTGTTTCGTATATACTCGGTGCATGAATCTTTTATC
>JAIKVO010000262.1 GCA_024685655.1 Treponemataceae bacterium | reverse complement strand
GTATCAACAGTAAGACCTGTATACTCTACTTCCGTCTTGTTGTTCAGCTTATCGTAAGCGATGAAAGTTATCTTCTGGTTTATTCCCTGTACTTTGAATACGATTTGTGCCGTCGAACCGGAGATAAGGTGCTGCTCATCTTCATCGTTAAGCCGCCAATATAGTCTGCGAGAACTGTCGAGACCAGCATGTGTATCGAAGCATGATATAGTAACATTGTTCGTAAAGCTTAAGAAAGACATATCATTGCCAAGCGATGTACTTATTACAGGACCAGCTGTATCAAGCAGAATATTCTTCGTCTTTGTCGTAGTCTTTCCGGCTCTATCTGTTACTGTAAGAGTATACTGATAGTTTCCGTCAGCAGAATCATTATTCGGAACTGGCATTTTGTATGACCACTCACCGAAATTCTCTGATTCAGGGTCGTTATCCCAAACAAAACCGTTCGTTACTGTTTCAGAATCACCGTTATCCTTGCTGAATGAAAGCGTTGCGGACAGAGCTTCCCTACCAACTGTATAATATGCGTCATCCGCAGTTCCACTGAAAAGCACGAACTTATTGCCGTTCTCGTCAGTTCCGGTTCCGTTCGTCTGGTAAATTCCGTTCGAGAAATCGCCATTAACACCGATTGAACCTTGAGGATTGTTCTTGTCTATGTTTATCGTTCTTGTTACGGAACCCGTATTTACAAGACCGCTGCCGTCTATCGCGCGGAAATAGATTGTATACTCTCTTTCTTCCGTGAATTTGTTGCTTTCTATTGTTACTGTCCAGTTTGTAGTACCGTTACAATTCGTCCATTCGTTATCGTTTGTTCCGCCTGTAAGCGAATACTGCACTTTCGAAACTCCAGACTGCGCAAGTTCTTCGCCACCATCACTCGCTTTTCCGCCTATCGTCAGCTCACCGTTGTAGTATGTCACGCCGCCATTGGTGAAAGACGTTCCGTTAATCGTTATGTCATACGGGTCTTCCGGCGGAACAAGGTCTATGCGGATTCTTCTTATTAAAGAAGCCGTCTTTCCCGCATCGTCCTTTGCCGTAATCGTGAATTCATAAAGACCAGATGTAAACTTTTCTCCAGATGTGTCGGAATCTGTAGCATCAACGATTACCTCACGGCTCCAAGCTACACCAGTTCCTTTCTTCGGGTCTGTTTCAGTTCCGGCAGGTATTATTGTCGCCCAATTCTGCGTCGCGCCGCCGTTCTTTGTGAATGTTATTGTTATTGATTTAAGCTCGTTGGTTTCTGTCCAAGTTCCGCCCAATGTAAATGTGTCCTGTTTGGGGACAATATCAACGATACTTATAGATGTTTCAGTAAGCACCGGAGCAGCCTTGTCATAATAATAAGGTCTTTCCAGAACTTCAGTCGTGTTTCCAAGGTTATCAACGGCTTTTACATAAACATACTGGTTTCCTTCTACCGCAGGAAGACTTATTTCCGGTGTCTCCCATCTTGCGCTGCTGCCTACGACAAGTCTTGTCCAGTTCTTGTTCTCGCCGCTGTCGAATGAATAGAAAATTCCGCTGTCTTCATTGCCGAACTTGCTTCCGTCATCACGGATTGTTCCAGCAATTTTGTAAGCGGCAGTAATCTGCTCGTCTTCCAACGGACTTGTTACTGTCAGTTCAGGTGCTTTAGTGTCAACAAGTACTGTACGCGTCCGTTTTGTCGTGTTTCCAGCAATATCAGAAGCAGAAAGCGTAAACACATAAGTTCCATCGCCTTTTGATGTAGGCAGATTATATGTCCACTTTCCGTACGTGTCAGATTCTGGATCGTTATCCCATGTAAAGCCTTTGCTTGCAAAAGCCGCATTGTTGAATGTCGCGCTGTCAACAGATATTTCGTCCGTTCCGCCGTCATCACGGCTGTAGCTGAAAGTATACGTAACCGTATCGGTGTTCGCTGCGTCAAGAACCTTTCCGGTAAGAACGATGTTTTCTTTTGTTTCTATTCTATTGTTATTTTCGTTTTCCCAATCGTCCTGATTATTCTCTCCGCTGGAAATTTCTCCGAAAATTGCTGTCGGTGCAGAATAGTCCGTCTTGAATGTTATCGGATCAAGATCCTTTGTGTTGCCGGCTTTGTCAGTAGCACGTATATAAAGTGTATTCGTGCTTTCTGGCAGATTCTTAAGATTCACTGTCCAGTTCGAGGAAAGATTCTCCAACGAAGTAAAGAACTGATTGTCATTCACCTTATATTCTATGGACTGAATACCAGAAAGATCATCGGTCGTCATGCTTCTTACTTCAAGAGGGCTAGATACATCCTTTCCCTTCTTGTATACGCCACCGTTCTCAATATTCTGTACTTCAATTTCCGGCTTCACGCGGTCGAGCGTGAAATTGGTCGTAATTGCTGTTGATTTGGAGTTATCAGCGCCATCATCAAGATATTTGTCCGTGGCCGTGAAAACAACCGTGTATGTGCCGTCAGCAGTGCCGGCTGCTGGCTGCCATGACCACCCGTGCGTAGTCGGATTCACAGGAATTTCCACTGCATCGCCGTCACCCACTTTTACAGTGAGCTTGTCAAAGTGCGGGTCTGTCGCAGTTCCGGTTATCGCCTGTATCTGGTTCGAAACCCATTTGCCGTTATCATCTTCGTTTATCGCGAGCGCAGGATTCGTCTTGTCGATTACGATAGCAGCGGATTTTTCGGTCATATTTCCTGCTGTATCTGTTATGCGAACGTAAAGCTTATGCTCGGTCTCCGGCAAATTCGATGAATCTATATCAAACTTCCATGAGTAGAACGAAATGTTTGTTAATACATTCCAATCATTATCACTGGGTTCTGTTTCTTTCTCAACAAAACAATACTTAAACTCAGCACCGTTTGCTGTATCGAATCCGCTGAGAGAATCGTCCGCGTTTCCTGTTACAGAAATTTTAGAACCATTATCATTCTGCGTAAGCTGCATTATACTGACAACTTCCGGTGCGGTAGTATCGAGCACAACCGTACACTGTTTCGTAGTCGTAAATCCCTGCGAAGATGCCGTGAATGTAAACTCGTATGTGCCGTCCCCAAGCGGATTTCCGGCTTCGTCTTTTAAAGCAAGTTCCCAATATCCTTTTTGAGCTCCAGTTTTTTGCACGGATATCGGTATTTCATCACTCTCTGTTCCGCCATTCTTTTTCACTGTATAAGTAAGATCACTGCCTTCCCTTCTGTTGCTTATGAGCGAAGTTCCTTTTATAAGGAAAGACCGATCTTTCGTTGTCATATTCGTAGGAGTATCTATCGTAAGGATAGGGTTCGTAAGACTTATCATGAAGCCTTGCTGAGACGGATACGTAGTTCCGCTGGCGTTTGTTATCTCGATGTATATATAGTAAGGATTCAAGCTTCCCTCAAATCCTCTCGTACTTATTTTGAAATTTCGGTTAGTTCCGGCGTTCGTTATTTCCCACATGGAAGAATCAAGCAAATATTCTGAACTCGGAGTTCCAATCGGTTTGTTTTTTTCATCCACAGAAAGCGGGGTTTCATAAATATATGCCTTGAAGGAGCTGTTTACAAACGGAGCGTCAACGCCGATTTCCGGTGAAATAGAACCAAGTATGCTGTCGTTCTCGTTCAGCATAGCAAACGTTTCGTTTCCTTCAGAATCCGTTTCATGCTTGCTTATGTTCTGCCATTTTATTGTGGCAAACCGTTCCTTGGAATAATCTATTTCAGGTCTTGTTCCGCCAGCAACCGTTGAATCAACAGTATTATCGATAGGAATACGAATTTCTGGCAGAGACTCATTTGACAAACCTTCGAAATTCTCTTTGTCGCCCTTGTCCAAGGCTGCCCAGCTAGTAGAATCCAGTTTTTTGGGAGAAGCTAGATTTTCCTTCTTGTATACTGAATATATATCATCTTTATGGAAAAAATATGTGCTTACGTTTCCTACTTCGTCCGAGGCTGTTATGACATAATAATATGAACCATCTTCCAACACAGGATTATCTGTTTCTGCACGAAGTTCCTTTTCACCGTCGAAAGAAATTTTCCACTCACCAGTACCCGTTAGTTCAGCAGGTTTGGTAAGCACCGGCGTTTCCAAAGCCCCTTCTGTTTTGTGGTAGAAACTTACGGTTACTTTATCCATATCCGTAGCGTCATAAACTTTTCCTTCCATCTGGATGTCGAAGTTCATTTTCGCAGATTTTTCATCAGGAGACGTAACGATTATAACCGGCGGTGTGTTGTCTACGGTGAACGTAGTCATCTGGGTAGTTTCTCGTTTCGCTGCGTCCGTTACCTTTACAACAAGCTGATAAGTACCGTCTAAAACTGGTCTTAACGTATCTCCATCATTTTGATCTTTTTCTTTTGTACCGTGAACAGTATCTATCGTAATGCCCCATTTTCCATTATTCAGCACTGCTTTGTAGTTGTATTCGTTTGCGGTACCGTCAATTTTACCTAACTCTTTAAGCGTCACCAATACAGTATCCACAACACCGTCATCTGTTGCGTCTACTTCCACAGTGACTTCATCGCGCTCAACCGTACCCGCTCCAGGGTTATTTATCTTAACGGAAGGGGGCGTAGTATCTACGCTTGAACCAAGTCCGACATCACAAGTTGCAAGTATAAGTAAGGATAGAAAAATACCAGTAACAGTAATAATAGTGTAAAATAAGTTCTTTCCGTTCTTCATAAAAGCACATTTCCGAAGCATTTCTACGCCCTCGGTTCAACGCATAAATAAATATCACTTCCACACGGATTGGTCTTCCGGGCAGACTACCCCCATCATCCCACCCATGCTTCTTATTCTATTATCGTACACCAGTATAAATAATTCAATACTTTTATCTCTAATATCTGCATTTTTTCAAAAATAATAATATTTTCAAAAAAGGTTGTATCAATCAATGACAGTCAACTTTGAAACGTCGGCTCTCTTTAATATCCATACACTATTATTATAGCACTTTAAAAGTCAAAAAAAACTTTTTTCTAAACAATAGTAACAATTACATGACCATTGTTTGTTTAAATTCATGAAGCTTGCAGAATTTTTGAACATAGTGAGGGTTCCCATCCGCAGGAACAACCGCCAAGCCAGGTGACAGACGGGAGCACGCAACAATCGCGCCACATTCATCTGCCCGACACATCAAATTCTGCCTTGAACAGCTTTAATTAACGTTGTATTATTGAGAGCTATGACTGTTTTTACTTCTTATGCGCTTATGCTGGTACTCACAACTATTTCCGGGGTACTTATTTTACGTTATTATACGCTTGCGTATATATATGACACGCTCGCAAACATGTGGAGCGGAAGCTTCACCGCCCTTTTGGGAATATCGTTCCTGCTTCTTGGCATAGGACTGTTCTTTGCTTACCGCATAACAAAGCCTTTCGACAAGGTAATAAAATCGATTAAAGAGGACAGATACACACCTACCGAAAAGGACTGCAAAACATGCCTTTCATGCTACAAACAGCTTATCATCCTTACGATAATTGAAAACGCAGCCGGATTTTTTATCGGTCAGACGTTAGGAACGATTATAAGCATTCTTGCAGGACGACATCAGTTCGTACCGGTACAGACGACTTTAATTCTTTTGCAGGCAACAAGTTTCGGTATGCTTTCCGCCATCATCACGATAAACGGGCTAGATTCCCAACTTTCCAAATTCAGGCAAGTGCTTCGGATCCACAGCCTGGAGAACTACAAGAAGCAGAGATGGCTTAACGTATCATCTTCTATTGGAACGACTTTTGCGATTTGCGCATTCTTTGTTGCAATAAACATGCTTTCGGTGATGTACGGTTCTTTAGTTTCGGAAAACAAGTCGCTTTTTCTTGAGCGCGGCATAACTTGCGCTATTTTCTCGCTCGTGCTTGCTGCAATTCCGTTCGCTACGATAATCAGGAACCTTTCGTTCCGCATAACGAGCACAGAAAAAGCACTTTCAAGCATATCCGAGCAGGGCGATCTTTCGGGCCGTATCGATATAACGATGATTGACGACTTTGGCGTACTTACTACATCAATCAATGACCTGATAAAAAAGCTGAGCGGCATGATACAAGAGCTCAAAGAAAAAACTGATAATGCCGGAACTTCAGCAGATGTGATTTCTGATTCCGCAAGAACGGCTTCCGGCGCAGTCCAGCAGATGACGATGACACTCGACAAAATAGATGCAAATTCTTCTACTCAGAACAAGCTCATCATGCAGGCTGATACGAACGTCCGTACGCTTGCAGAAAGTGTCGAGACAATAAAAAAGCACATCGCAGAGCAAGTTGAGTCTGTAAAGAATATTTCCAGCTCAATAACAGAAATGTCGTCAAACATAAACGACGTAGCAATAACGGCAAAAACAGCGCAGGACACATCGCTGCAGCTTTCCGCCACAAGCGAGGAAGGAAAAAAGGCTCTTGAAAAAGCGACCGTAGCGATGAAACAGATTCACGAAGCTTCGCAAGAAGTTCAGGAAATAATCAAAGTCATTCAGAAAATAGCCAGTCAGACGAACTTGCTCGCGATGAACGCTGCAATCGAGGCAGCTCACGCAGGCGAAATCGGAGCAGGATTCGCAGTCGTTGCGGACGAAGTTCGTTCACTCGCTCAGTCCTCAGGAAAGAGCGCAAAAGAGATTCAGCAGCACATAAAAGACATGGCGGCAAAAATCAATCTTGGTGTAGACGCAATAACATCGGCAGGTGTTTCGTTCAACGGAATTACAGAGAAAGTTGAGAAAAATGCTAAGCTTGTCAGTACGATTTCGACCGCTATGGAGGAGCAGAGCTCCAGCGCAGAAAGAACTCAGCATTCAACGGAGTCTGTCGTAGAGGCGGTTCAGTCCATACAGACGCTTACCGACAAAGAGAATGTTGTCGCAGAAGACATGAGGAAATTCATGAATTCTGTTGTTGAAGCTTCGGAATCAACTCTTAACGCTATTTTCCAAGGATTACAGGCAACGACGAACCTTAAAGATTCAATTGCGAAAGTTGATGAATCTGCGGAAGAGAACAAACAGGCCGTTAGGATAATCAACCAGCAGATTCAGACGTTTAAGTTATAATCTGGAACTATGGCCCTATAACTGAGGAAGGGAAAAGAATCCTCGCTACAAACTTCATTGAGAATCTACTTTGAAAGCGCGGGTTTTCTTTTCCCTACAAACTCCTTCGTGCCTAGCAACACATATATCATGTTCTGCAAACACATTGCACATCACGGAAGCTCTTTCATTATCCTGCTGACATCAAGCTCAAATGCTTTATCCCAGTATTTTCCCGTAAGCCACAGTGTTTTTGACGTTTCATTCCATGCGATTCCATTCATCACATCAGCTTTTTTATTGCGCTCACCGGCAGGATACAGCTCCGAAAAATCAATTCTCGCCACCACATGTCCTGTATCAGCATCAATCACGATAACTTCATCAGTAATAAAGATGTTCGCCCATATGTAGCCGCCTATGTACTCCAGCTCATTTATTCTGCGCACAGATTTTCCGTCGGCCGTAATAGAAAGCGTTTTTTTTAGCCGATACTGAGTATCCATAAAGTAAAGATTATTGCTTCCGTCGCTTGCAATAAGATTTTTTCCATCTGTCGTAAGCCCCCATCCTTCTCGTGGATATTGAGCGAGCGACTTAATCTGAAAAGTTTTCGCGTCATAGATATACGCAACCTTGTTCTGGTAAGTAAGAAGATATAGCTTTTCTCCAAGGATAACGGAACCTTCCGCAAAAACAGTGCGGCCTAACTTGAATTTCTGCTTGTTGTTCTCGTAAAACGCAGACTCTCCCCAATAACCGCCGCTCTCACAGATTACATCTCCGCTAAAAAAATAACCTTCCGTAAACGATGATTCATTATGCTCGTGTACAGCAACAAGCCGTACATCCGCGAACGAAAACTGCTTTACTTCCGCGAAAACAGCAGGAATTACCGCACAAAGAAGGGCAGCTAACAAAAACTGCCGCTTCACATTGCGCATGAAAAATCTCATCCCTAAAAAAAGCCGCATCCTAATGGCGTTCCTCAATTTCTTTGACGAGTCTGTTGTACTCTTTCTCGTCAATCTTGTACTTCTTTTTAAGCAGCAAATCTGCAGAAACAATCACCAAAACAGGAATCAACGTAATTCCAATACGCAAAATAAGGAGCTGCGTCGGCGTAGCAGTCTTGATAAAGCCGTCAGCCGCAACAAGAACTTCCTCAGAGGAAATAGTGCCTTTTCCTGCCTCCACCTCAAGAGCAGAGATATTCTGACTTATTGCATATATTCCGCTGACAATCAGTATAAGAGCCTGAATTCCTTGGTTTATCGCGCTTGAAAGCTTGACCGCGAACGAGCGTGTTGCGGATATGATACTGTCATGTCTCTCATGGAAGCGGTACTCATCGTACTCTATCGTGTTGTTCAGCATAACAACGACATTCATATTGAAAAGTCCCTGGAAGAAGAAAATAAGGAAACCTTCAATGTTAAGGATTATCGGGTTTTCCGGTATTATCCGGCCAGTAATAAGGAACAAGAAATAGCTCACAATAATTGCGAGTGTCAGGAATCTCAACATGGAACGGCGCGAGAATTTTCTTGCGATTGCCGCATAGCATCCTTGTGAAATCAGCGTACCGACTCCATACATAACCGTGAATGTAAAGATAAGACTACCGCCTTCCGAATAGCCGAACTCAAAATAGAAAAAGTTCATGCCCAAAAGGATAAGGAGCCCGTTTCCAATGTTGAAAAGCAAACATGCAATTCCAGCGATGACAAGCTGATCGTTGCGCAAAAAGATTTTGAACATATCTTTCAGCGAAAGCTTTTTCTGCTCATTCTCTGTGGTACGCTTGCGCTCTTTTACGCCGAAGAATGTGAGCAGCTGTAATCCAAGGAAACACATGGCGACTACAAGAGCGGCTATGCGGTATGCGTTGACTGCGTTTCCTGCCACAACAATAGGAATTACACCTGCTATTGCGAACTGACCGACACAGCAGAAAATACTCATTAGCGAAACAAGAGAATTACGTTCTTTTGCATCACTCGAAAGACTCGGCAAAAGGCCCCAGTAAGAAATGTCGTTCATAGTGAATGTCATTCCCCAGCACAGGTAGCTTATTCCGAAGAAAACAACAAATCCCCATCCTTCCGGACGTATCGTGAACAAAAGGATTATAACAATCGCATTCAATATTACGCCCAGCAATATCCACGGACGGTATTTGCCGCTTTTGAAACGCGCGTTTTCTATGATAATTCCCATCATCGGGTCGTTTATAGCATCCCAGATAAGGCACACGACGAGTATCGCGGATATTGCACCATACTGAGCCACAGTCAGCTTCATCGTATACTGGATATATGTTATAAGATACATGCTTACGAGGGCATACGCCATATCACGGCCTGTCGCACCGACGCAGTAGCTCCACTTTGTCCGTTTGTCAAGCGGAGTTGCAATCGTCTTCTCAACCTCCGCTTTTTTTTCATCACTCATATTGTTCCCCCTTTGAAATTATTAACTAAAACTGCTTTTTCAACAGTGCTACCGCTGCCATGCCTACAAGCCCACAAGTTCAGCACTTCGCGCTTCAATAGTGGGCTTGCAGGCGACCTGTCAGCGCCGCACTGTATAAATTACGCATTTATATTTTCAAACGGCGCACAGATTCGTTCCCGAACTAAAACTGCTTCTTGTATGCGCTGATTCCGCCAGTCTGCTCCACATCGATATAATACACGTCACCAACATTCATACGGAGCCGAGGTGCGTTTCCGACCGTACTCCTAATACCCATCTCCCGGCTCAGATCCTCGTCCTTTATTACGTTCATAAGCTCAACAAGACGCGCATAAAAAACATCTTCTTTAATTCCGTATATGTCATCATGCTCAAGACAGAAAATGAACGGAACATCATCATCGTTGAACATGCATTTTAGCTGCACACCTTCTGCCGCCGGAATCAGCTCAGAATACACCCTGTACGGATATGCCAGGTTTGATTTTTCACCAGAAGCTATCTCAGAATAATCGAAGTTTATATTTATGCAGTCTATCACAAAATCAACTCCTTCCAACTCAATCTGCTGTGTTGACACCGTTTCACCGGCAGAAGACAAGACTTCCACAGTATAAAGCTTTACAGGCGTTTTATGTCCTGGAATGGTTTTAACATTCTGCAGAGTCACCTTTGCAACAGTCTCTGACCTGGAAAGATTCTTAACTATTGTATTAAGTTCCTTGATACGCTCCCCAGCCTTCAGAATATTCTTAAGCGTGCCGCCTGTCAGAAGAAGAGAATTTACGCACACAAGGCCGGCAAGAATGACTGCAATAAGAGGAAGCTTACCGCATATCTTGACGAAACCTTTTTCCAGCGAATTGAAAAACAAGAACGCATTCTCATTACGCCCAAGTTTTCTGCCACCATTGTTAATAACAGCAGATGTTCTTGCATCTGAAGAATCCTTTATTGCATAAAGCAACAGAAGCAATACAACGGCTATAAGCACCGGTATCAAAAACGGTTTGACGAACGGCCACACGAGCGCAACGCCATCTACAGCAGCCGCTATTACAGGCACATTGTCATAACTGACGTTCGTCGTAAACCAAACTTTTATATCATCAGAGAAACGGTAACTCAAATTGATGATAATAATCAACGAGCATATTATCAAAATGGGGAATGCTTCTTTTCCAATAAGACCGGCATAACGGCGCAATTGGTCACGGAAAATCGGGAACTTGCGACGCTTTTGACCGGCAGGAACCTTTTCTGTGCAAAGAACAACAATAAATCCAACGAATGAAAAAAGCAGAACCAACGCATAGATTACTGCTATCATTATCAGCACATCAAAAATAATCGTATTTACAAACGCATTCATATTTGAAGCATCTCCTAATCTATGTAAGCCACATCGATACGGTTGCTATCACCGATTTTTTGCTCCGAGAAACACAGCCCCAATTTCGCTGCGGAATGCACAAGCTTCGCTTGATCGAAGTTTGTCGTTTCAAAAAATCGGCTGCGCAACCATTAAAACTGGTGTATATCGATTGTCGCTACTTACAAAATTTCAAACCAAAAATCATTTCATCTTTACAATTTCTATACCACCCGAATGAGGATGACATACAACTTTGTACACAAAGCCTTTTTTAAACTCAGAGAGCGATTTCAAATCATGCACAATAACCCCGTGTTGCTCCGTGTTATTTGAAAACTCTCCTTTGCTCGCAATGGCAAAGTACAAGGAAAGCTGGGAGCGAACCTGCTCAACACCCTCTTTTTCCAACGCATTCCCATCATCGTCAAAAAACTTCATGCCATCGTATATTTTAGGAAAACCGTCCTTTGTATAATCGGAAAAAATCTTTGTTTCATCAACAAGAGCCACAGCATCGGAGGACACACCGCATGGGAAAAAAATAAAGGCTTTATCAGAAAACTTTATCACCTGAAAATCAAAATTCAGCTCATCGCCGCTCAGCTTCACTTGGGATGAACCGACTTCAGCACCAGACATGTCGTAGTATTTTATTTTCACAGATATAGAAGAATTCTTCTTTTCCAAAATCTCAAATTTCATCGGAATGAATTCTTCCTCAAGATACTGAATCTGATCCTCTAGCTTGGCTATCACCCTTTCTTGAAATTTAAGGATACAACCGACACAAATGGCAAAAATGATCAAAAATGCCGCAAAAACAAAAATACCCTTCTTCTTCATGATACAATAATAAAAGACAGAACAAGAAAAAGCAACAAAAATATAGAAGACATAATCTCTCCGGCTGCAATACACCGTTTCGTGCTGGTTACATAACAGCAAAACCAATTGCCGCTCCTTCGAGCAAGCAATCACAAAATCGTTACGTAATTCGCGTTTCGTAGACTTTCGACCATCGAAACGGGCGTAATGTATAAGCAAATTTGCGTATTCGGGATGCAGCCTATTTGACGGTTGAGTATCAAAATGGTATTCTTTATCTATCATGAAATCGATTTTTCGCACAAAATCACAAGAATTCGCACTAATAAAAGGAATCGTTATGAAAAAAAATATATTCGTCTTGATTTTCGCAGCAGCTGCTTTTCTCGCCACTGCGCAAGCAGAAAAAACGTATATGCAAGTTACAGAGGATGGTGTTTCTGTCGGAAGATGGGTCACATTCTATGAAACCACGGAATACAATCAGAACGGACAGGAAACTCATTACAAAAACTGCGACGGCAAAGAAACATGGCACGAATACGATGAAAACGGCTATGAAACACATTTTAAGGAACTTTGGGGCAAAGAATACTGGCACGAATATGACGAAAACGGGTTGCTTCTCTCATATCGGAACGCAAACGGCGAAGAAGAAATATACGATCTTAACAACAACCTTATTTACAGCCGGACACAGAACGGATTCGAGAAATGGCATGAATATGACATAAACAACAATGAAATTCACGTAAGGGACAGCGACGGATACGAATTCTGGAGCATTTTTGACGGCAACAACAACAGGATTCACACAAGAACGAACGGCGGCCTTGAATACTGGTATGAGTATGATCAGGACGGATACGAAATTCACACGACAAGCAACGACGGATATGAATACTGGTGCGAATATGACCAGAACGGATTGGAAAAACGAATAAAAGGCTCGTTTGAGTTCGGCAGGGGATATTGGTACGAAATCAAAAAAACACGAACTACAATCGAATTCAACGACAGCGATTTCAACAACTATATGCACGTTCTTGATTCCAGAGGAAACGAGCTCTCTTACATATCCGGTACCGGTTACGAGCGCAGAAAAGACTATGACTCAAGAGGTCGGCTAACGCATTACATAGACAACAACGGCGAAGAATACTGGTACACATACGACACAAACGGAAAAGTCGCAAGCTACAAGAACGCGAACGGATTTTCAAAGAACTACGAATACGATAGCAAAGGTAATATCATAAAATACACGGACAGCGACGGACATATGTACGAAACCGATCCTTCCGGGAAATCAAAGCACGTAAAAAACGACGACGGACTTGAATACTGGTATGAGTACGACGACAAAGGAAATGAAATACATACAAAAATTTCTGACGGTACAGAATATTGGTGCGAATACGATGAGAACGGAAACCTGCTCTCAAAACGTTTCATAACAGGCGTTCAAATTTGGTACGAATACACATATACATATTGGGAAAACGATACGGTCCAAGAAAAAACAGTGTGGACATGGACTCGCTGACCACGCTCCAAAGCGTAAAAAGTCGCAACAGCCGGGGTGCAATAGTCCGCAAAAACCATATTGTTTTTACACTTTTTTGTGATACAATATTTTTATAAATCTTTCGTAAAAAAGGAGAGTTTTTAAATGAAAAGATTTTTTTGTACATTGATACTTGCCATAGCGCTCGTAAGTTCGATGTTCGGTTTAAGCACGAAATCCACAGGGCTTACGACAAGCGACATCGATGCTTTTATAAAAAACTGGACAGAAATTAACAGCCTGCTCAATGAAAAACTCGACGACATTGAAACCGATTTAAACATGGAAGAAACGTCTTTGCCAACGATTATGGCAGTTATTCCTTCCGACATGAACAAAAGCCTTTCTAAGGAACTGAACAAGCTTGGAATAAGCGGATCAAACTCTCTTGAAAAAGTTTTCACCATCACATACGGGGTCGGATACAACTACATGAAACCTTTTTATGATCTCATGATGCTCTTTGCCTCTGAAGATGACGGCTCAATGGACGAGATTAATGCCATGTTCGACGTGTATGCATCTTCTGTTTCCGAAGCCGACCTTGCTGTTATTGATACAAGATTGGACGACTTATCAACGCTCTTAGGCTTTGCTGCTGACACAACCTCAGTCGACGACTATGATTGGGGCGACTCCAGTTGGGATGACGATTACGGCTACGAATGGGGCGATGACGATTACGAGTACGCCTGGGACGATTATGATTATGATTATGATTATGATTATGATTACGATTATGATTACGACTATGACTATGAATGGGGCGATGACGACTACGAGTACGACTGGGATGATTACGACTGGAGCGACTACGATTGGGATGATCATTTCTCCGAAGAAGACGAGCTTGAATCCGAAGCAGGCGTAGCATTCCTTAAAGAGCTTATTCCTTCGCTTTCTCCAAAAAGCGGCACTTCCGATTTCCTTTATAAAACAATCAAGCCTGGAATTTATACAAAAGTAACAGAAACTGATGAAAACGCCTTTATGTTCCAAAAGGACTGGGCAGGAAGCAAATACCCAAGCCTTATAATTTCTGATTTCTGCATCTCCATGAGCTATGAAGATCCGAACGATCCCGACGCTAACTGGGATGATGGGGTTTACAAATATTTCCCCATCGATGCAACAACGGAGCTGTACAAGGCAACAATCCGGGGTACAGTTTACTACGAGCGCGTAATAAAGACGAAACAGTACGGAATAATCCGCATTTGGGTAGATACAACAAACCTTGGTGAAGGCGAAGACATTTATTACAGCAGCGACGTATACGCAGTGCTTAGCATTGGAGACTACATCATTGAGGGAACAGCAGTCGTGGCTGCCGGCTGATTCGTATATATTTAGCAAGCAGACATCACTATTTGTGTGACATTGCTATCGCTGGCTTTTTTTGTGCAACCAGATACTCGCTACATTGGTTCTGTCGGACAGAGAGTGCGAAAGCCAGTTTTCGTGGAAAGGGCGTAGCCCAACGGTGCTGGGAAAGAAAGGGGTTGTAGGGGAAAGAAAACCCACGCTTCCGAAGTAGAGGGTTTTCGTGCCCCTACCTCAGGTCTTAGGAATGTAATTCCTAAAAAAGAAACGCACTGGCGATTCCGAAGTAAACGAGAAGTGAAATTGCATCAACAATTGTCGTGATAAACGGACTCGCCATTACAGCCGGGTCAAAGCCAAGCTTCTTTGCGACGAGCGGCAGCGTACAGCCGATTATCTTCGCAACGAAAACAGTAGCCGCCATCGTAAGGCAAACCACACCAGCGACAAGCACAGTCACTTCCTCATTGCGAAGCAAGAGCTTGTCCACGAGCATAATCTTGCCAAAACAAACGGCTGCAAGCATAACTCCGCAAAGAAGCGCGGTTCTCGCTTCTTTCCAAATTATGCGCCCTAAATCGCGGAATTCGACCTCGCCAAGCGAGAGCGCGCGGATTATCGTAACAGAAGACTGCGAACCAGAATTACCGCCTGTGTCCATCAGCATCGGGATAAATGCCGTAAGAACAACAAGCGTGGAAAGCGCGTTCTCAAAGCCTGTAATAATCATGCCGGTGAAAGTGGCGGACACCATGAGCAGCATAAGCCACCCGATTCGATGCTTGAACAGGTCGAACGGCGTAGAACGCAAATACGTTTTTTCAGACGGGGTCATACCAGCCATGATCTCGATATCCTCGGTAGCCTCGTCTTCCATAATCTCAACAGCTTCATCGAAAGAGATTATACCGACCATTCTGTTGTCACCGTCTACAACCGGTATCGCATAGAAATTGTATTTTGAAAGAAGCTTAGAAACTTCCTCTTTGTCGTCGTGGGTCCTTACACTTATGACATTTGTTTTGAGCAAATCATCAATAATTATGTCATCGTCTTTTGCGAGCAAAAGGTCTTTTACGGAAAGACGGCCTATAAGCTTTCTGTTTTTTGTTACATAGCATGCATAAAACGATTTTTTGTCCAATCCCGTTCTGCGCAGCTGATTTATCGCCTGTCCGACCGTTGTTCCAAGCCTGAAAGCAACATATTCCGTCGTCATAATAGAACCAGCAGAATTCTCCGGGTACTGGAGCAGCTGATTAATATCCTTGCGAGTCGCAGGATCAATCTGACTTAAGATTCGCTCAACGACATTCGCAGGCATTTCTTCAACAAGATCCGTCGTATCACCAACATACAACTCGTCAAGGATAGCCTTAAGCTCGGAATCAGAAAAGCTTTTTATAAGAAGCTCCTGAAAATCATTGTCCATCTCGACGAATACATCCGCTGCTGATGATTTTGGCAGCAACCGAAAAACAACCGGCACATCCTTTTCATCTATTCGCTCAAAAAGTGCAACAAGATCCGTTGCTGCCATTGTCGAGATAACATCTTTTATTGATGAGAATTTCTTTTCCTCAAGCAGGGCTTTTATCATACCCTGAAAAGTAGCGTTATATTCTGCCATTCTTTTTGTCCTTCTTCATGCTTACTGTTTTGACACATTCGCCTAGGAGTCTACTAATAATTGGTTTTCACTCAATAATTGAAAAGATGGCTTCGTATTCGGGAGCCGCATTTACGCGTCCCTAGAAAGGATTCAGAAGAGAACTGCACACGACACCGCGGCAGCCGAGCTGAAACATTTCCCCGGATACGGGCCGCTACTACTACTGCCTTCGTCCATAGTGCATTCCTCCTTTTTTGAGATGAGGCACAGAATTATCCGTTACACACAGATGTTTTCTGTTATCAGAATATTAGTCAATATTGCCCTATTTGTCGAGTATTTTTTGAAAAAAATACAAAAAAAATGGACGAAATTTCTACTTAATAAATTATACGAAAAATGAACTTTTAGACAAAAAAAGAGGAACCGCCCTCCTAACAGAAGAACGGTTCCAACAAGGGAGAAACAAAAAAGAATCTATTCTTTAACTGCACCACTCGTAAGACCAGCAACAATCTCTTTCTGCGCAAGAGCGTAGAAGACAACCGCCGGAATGAGTGAAAGCGTAAGATAAGCCAAAACACGAGCCCAGTCTGTTGCGTACTGTCCTTGGTACTGCATAACACCAAGCGGGAGCGTGAACTTCTTTTCGTCATTAAGAACGAGAAGCGGAAGAAGGAACTGGTTCCAACTACCAACAAGCGTAAGAACCGCAATTGTCGTGATAATCGGCTTTGAAAGCGGAATTACCATTCTTATAAGAAATCCGAGCTTTCCGCATCCGTCTATTGTAGCTGCCTCTTCCAAATCCATAGGAATCTGCTCGAAGAAGCTTCTTGTAAGCATCGTATGGAACGCAAGGTTGAACGCTGCCTGCGGAAGCATAACTCCCAAATATGTGTCCAAAAGTTTTATATCGCGCATCTGCAAGTACATAGGAAGGATTGCAACTGCAAGCGGGAACAAAAGTCCGAGCAATATGTAGTTGTAAAGAAATTCCTTTCCAAAGAACTTGATTCTTGCGAAAGTAAATCCTGTAAGACAGCAAAGGATAACATCAAAAACAACGGTTCCCACCATGATAATTAACGAATTGGCAAAACTTCTCCAGAAGTTTGATGTCGGTGCAAGAAGCGCTTTGAATGTGTCGAACTGGAACGGATTAGGAAGACCGAGCAAATCACCTCTGAGCTGTCCGATAGTCTTAAATCCGCCCATAAACATAACGTACAAAGGGAAAATTGTATAAATAAGGATAACTACAAGGAAAACAACTTTCAGTGTCTTATAAACAATGTTCGTATTTGTCTTATTCATTTTACACCTCAATTGCCTTTCTTTACTAAGCGCTGATAAACTGCATTGAACGTAACGCAGATTACGAAGATTACGATAGCTATTGCGCTACCATAACCCATTCGTGAACGTCTGAAACCGAACTTATAGAGGTATGTAACCATTGTTTCTCCAGAGTTTACAGGGTCACCTTTACCCATAGCCCATATAATATCGAACGTTTGCAACGAACCTACGATACAGAAGAACAATGTTACTACGATTGTAGGCAGAAGAAGAGGAATAATAATGCGTGTGTTAAGCTGCCACGGAGTAGCACCGTCTATTGCCGCAGCCTCACGTATATCATTAGAAATACCTTGTAAGCCTGCAATATAGAGAATCATGTAAAGACCAAAATATTTCCATATTACAACGACCATAATCGCGTTGAAAACAGTGTTCGGGTCACCCAGGAATCCGTCCACCGGTGCAGGGAAAATGGCCGCAAGGAATGTCGTTGAAATACCGTACTGCGGATTGTATATGAACATCCATACAACACCGGCAATAACTTCGGAAACTACATATGGAATGAAGAACACCGTGCGGAGCGCAATGTTCGTCTTAGATTTCGAAGAAATAATAAGCGCAAGAACAAGAGCTACAGGAAGCTCTATAAAGAGTGACAGAATAATTATTTTAACATTATGTCCGAATGATTTCCAAAAGACATCATGTGTTAATATCTCTTTAAAGTTGTCTAAACCAACAAACTTTGTTGTTGATGCGATTCCCTCACCAGTGAGAGGACCATATCCTTTCCAATTGAAAAGACCGTACACTGCCGCTTTGAATACAGGAAGTACGACAAAGAACGTGAAAATAACAAGAGGCACGATAAGGAATGCCATTGCAATCCAAAAATTCTGTTTTTTCTTATTTAGCATTTAATACTACCTTCGTTAAACTTTGTTTACTAAAAAAGAAGAAAAAAACCGGAACAGAGCTAACTGTTCCGGTTTAACTAGTCAGTCAGACTATCTGTTAGCTTCCCAAGAAGCCTGAATCATATCAACAGCTTCTTTTGGAGTCTTTGTACCAGCATAGATGCCTTCGCAAGCAGCTTTGATGTCTTCACCAACAGCAGATGGGAGGAACTGATCGTAGTACAGCTGATAGTAACCAGCAGCCTTAACTGATGCAACAACGTCTTTCATAACTGGATCGATGTAGTCTTCATAACCAGGAACAACTGGGCAAGCATTGAGCTTTGTACAGATGATCTTGTAGTTCTCTGGCTCATAGAATGACTTAAGGAACTCGATTGCTTCATCTGGAGCATTCTTTCCGATAACGTAACCGTCACCACCACCCTGTGTGTCAGAAAGGAGACCAGCTCCGCCTTCTACTGCTGGGAATGACATTACGCCCCATTCATCGTTGTAGCCTTTTGTTGCGTTGTCTTTACCTGTTGAAGGAGCCCACTGTCCCATAAGTGTCATAGCACATACGCGGTCAGCAACGAGAGCTTCCTGCTCTGCCTGTGTTGTAGCCATGAAACCATCCTGGAATGGTTTTGTGTCTACGAAGTCTTTGAGCATTTCCATAGCCTTGAGGTATGAACCTGTGTTGAAAGCGCCTGTTCCATTGTATGCAGCAAGGAAGTCTGGCTCACCACCAAGACGCTGTGCAAGGTATGTCCACCAGTAGAATCCTGTCCATGTCTCTTTCTCACC
>JAIKVO010000236.1 GCA_024685655.1 Treponemataceae bacterium | reverse complement strand
ACAATGTAACAAAGAGGCTGTGGTTGGAGCCTTTCAACAACCGTCTGCGCGGTAGGGGAAAAAACCAAGCCACAGCATCTTTAACAGCATACCCTAACCTTGAGAAAAGGTAAAGAAGGGGTATGACTATATAATACGAGGGTGAAAGCAAAATAAAAGTTTTATGAACTAATGCTACGCTGTATTTGAAAAACGAGGTCAAGCTATGATAACAGTCAATCTGTACTATAGGGGAACAAACGGAAATGCACGTGCATTTGCCGAAGAAATGGAATCATCAGGAATCGCAGAAGCTATTCGCACAGAGGCCGGCAATCTTCGATACGAGTATTTTCAACCGATTGATGACCCTGAAACTGTGCTGCTCATTGATTCCTGGTCTGACCAGGCGGCTATAGATGCCCATCATGCTTCGCCGATGATGAAGCAGCTCGCCGAACTTCGCGAAAAGTATGACCTGCACATGACTGTGGAGCGATATGTGAGTGATGAATATAAGGCCGATGAGAAGTACTTGAGAAAATGATGGTTTAGTATAGGAAAATGCAAGAATGAAAGATGTCATTTTTAGAAAGGCGACGATTGAGGATTGCCGCAACCTTTCCGAGTTGAAGCGAGAAGTGTGGATTACCACATACAGCGGAATTTATCCGCAGGAAAAACTGGACGGTTATGATGTGGAAAAGAATGAGAGCATTTTCCGGTCTTTTGTGGAGAGGCCGGATATAGAACTCTATCTTGCGGAAAACAATGGGGAAGCGATTGGGTTGATGACGGTCGGTAAGCCGTATAAACTGTATAATGAGTATGATCAGGAAGTGGCTCTTTTGTACATAAGAAAAGATTTTCAACGCATGGGAATCGGGCGGAAGTTTCTCGAAATTGCGAAGGATGAAGTCCGCAGGAAAGGCTTCGACCGTTTTGTCCTGTCGGTAAATGAGCAAAATGCAAATGCCATCGCTTTCTATGAGGCGACGGGCGGGACAACCGTATTTCACGACGGCGGCCAGAGAAGAATGGTGTTCTCGGTTGATTAAATAGCAGAAGAGCTAACTAAGAGTGTGATGCAACACATGGTGTTGCACAAAATGAAAGCATCATGTAACAACGATAAGGATGACTTTGATAAGTTTTAGGGGGATTCATGGTAAGTTTGAAACCAGTAACAAAAGAAAACTTTTACGCATGTCTTGAACTTGAGCGCGAAGAATGGTTTTTTGTCGGAGATGCGTATGCTGTTTTGGCAGATGCCTATCTTTACAGGGAAACATCATTGGCATATGCAATATATCTTGACAAAGATATTATTGGCATGGTGATTCTTGATGAAAAGGGGACCAAAGGGGTATATGAGTTTACGGATTTGTTTATTGCTGATAATTACAAGGGAAAAGGGCATGCGGCAGAAGCCATGAGGGCGATTTTGGATCACTTTATGAAAAAGGGTGCAAAAGCAGTTCGAATGCAGGTTAATAAAGAAAATGCCATAGCGATTCATGTATATCAAAAATGTGGTTTCGAGGAAGACGGAACGGTGTCATGGAACGAAGAGTTTCTCTTTATGAGAAAGAAATGGTGAACGTCATCACGGCATGGTATTATAGATGGGTGTTGCATAAAAACAAAAGTTAAGTGCAACAACGATTATGTTCCAGGAGAGTTAATTAAGTGCATTAAAAGAAGATTGTCGGAGTTGTTAAATGTGGATCTGAATAGTTTTAGTTCTTGGATTAGTTATGTAATAATCAAACCAGTAGTTTGCAGAGGAAAACAATATGAGTGAGTGCATTTTCTGTAAGATTGTATCCGGGGAGATCCCCTGCATGAAAGTTTTCGAAGATAAGCTGACTTTTGCGTTTATGGATATCGCAAAAGATGTGGACGGACACATTTTGGTTGTTCCGAAGAAACATGTAAAGAATGTTTTGGATTGTGACGAAGAAACGCTAAGCGCTGTTATGAAGACGGTTAAAACAGTGTCGAATCATCTGACGGAACACTGCGGATACGAAGGTGTTAATCTGCTTAATGCCAGCGATGAGAGTGCAGGGCAGTCGGTGCCGCATTTCCACATTCACATCATTCCGAGAAAAAATGGTGATGGAATAGATGCCTGGCCCGTATTTAAAGGGGCAAAGGAAGATATTCAAACTGTATTTGAAAATGTTAAGATGTAAACAAGCTCAAGAGTGTTGGCCTAATGCGCCAGACGAAAAAGGAAAGGAGAACCGCTATGAAGACAAGAAAAATCTTACGAAAAGCGACCGAAATCTTTAGTAAGCTCTTTTTAGTTGCTACAGTTGTTTTTGTCATATTAACAGTTTTTACTGAAAAATCATATACATGGTTCAGTATAGGCTCCTTTGTTTTATGCCTGATACTTGCCATTACTTCTAATTGCATAGATACACGAACACCTGAAGAAAAAGCAAGAGATGCTGAAGTTGATACAAAAAGGAAAGCTGAAGAAGATGCCGAGGAAGCAGATAGACAAGAACGGTTAAATAAAGCAAAAACAGAATATAACGGCAATTTGTGTGAGACTTGTAATGCCGGTATGAGTTTGTGCGACCAATGTGGTAATTATAGTCAATGGAGATGAAAAACAGAGAACAACAGGAAAAGCATTCTGAGATAGAAACGGGAACAACCGGGAGGAATCGCCTATGTTGATTGGTTTAATTATTTTTTTATGGATAGCCGACATTGTGTTTCAGTTTTTCCGTTATAGAAAAGATGGTTCAGTCAGCAAAACATGCAATTGTCTCGGAATGATTTGTGCAATGATTGCAAGTGTAATTATCACATATCTGATATCCTTGGCAGACAGACAAACCAATACAATATCCATCGTGAACGGTGTCAGAGTTTCTCCCGGAACGCATACTGTCTTGATGATATTTTGTCTTTGGATGATTATCGGAGCAGTGTTGAATCTGTTAGCCATGGGGATTGGCTATTTTCTTTCAGGTATTGAGTTGAAGAAGCGGTAGTCGACTTTTTTGTTGGTTAGGAAAATAAAAGTTATGCAATAACGATATCAGAAGAGAGAAAGACGAATATGGGGTTTTTCAGAAAAAAGCAAAAAACAGAAGGTTTCCCATTTGAAGATCAGCCCAATACAGCATGCATTGTGTGCAGACACATTCTGAGCAAGGAGCGGCCGGTGCTGTACGCTTCGCATGATGTCGAGGATGGAATGTGGCAG
>JAIKVO010000218.1 GCA_024685655.1 Treponemataceae bacterium | reverse complement strand
TTCTTCTGCTTATCACATCGGCGGTGCATACTTTTTGAAACTTAAAGAACTAGACAACGATTTTAAATTGCTTTGGGATTATCATCTTCAAGGCCTTTTGCGTGAATATCTTCGCGGAATGGAAGATTCTGAATCAAAACTAGAAGATTTGAAAAAGGCTTATAATCAGGAAGCCTAGCATTTATGAATCTTTGCACAACAGACAATAACCGTGGCAAAAGTTTTGCATCTTTGGGCGGAATTAAAAGCGACTATCAAAACCTGAATAAGATAGCAAACACTACGGTTGAAGTGCTTATAAAGAACAATCCTTCTCTTTTGATTTTTCCGCAAGTGCTTGGTGTGCATGACGATGACATTGACAAACAAGTAATTTTTAACATTCACGGAAATCCAGAACAGCTTGAAAACGTCATCTTAACAACAAGTAATCTCATGGGGTTTATTGGAATAGGCGATACTCATCTTAAGATTGCCTCACGGTTCTCTTCACAAGACCAGAACGACAACTTTATGCATTATATGTTGCAGAAAGTTTTTTCAATAAATCTGTTCGATTGGAAACATCAAGATTCAGATGGCGAACTTGATTTGTTAATGTTCGCTTTTCCCTCACTTTTGAAAAAGGCTCTTGCACAAGGTCTTTTTAAGCAATATCAGACTTTCAAACGAAATGATGCAAATGTAAAAGGTGTTATCGATGTAAACCGTCATATTCGTCTCAATATGCCGTTCAGTGGAAATATTGCTTATAACAGTCGTGAGCGTACTTTTGATAATTCCGTGACAGAGCTTATTCGTCACACAATTGAATATATAAAAACAAAACCGTACGGAAAAGAACTTCTTAACAGCGACAATGAAATAAAAAAGTGTGTGCAGGAAATTCTTGAATCAACGCAGAGTTATAATCTTCAAAATCGCGAAAAAGTGATTGCACGGAATCTAAAGCCGATAACTCATCCGTATTACACTGCATATAAGCCACTTCAAAAGCTATGCCTTTCAATTCTGCGACACAAAAAAATCGGTTTTGGTAACGCGAAGAACAAAGTTTACGGAATCTTATTTGACGGTGCTTGGCTTTGGGAAGAATACCTAGCAACCGTACTGATTCCTGCAGGGTTCAAGCATCCGAGAAATAAAGCTGGAACAGGTTCAATAAGTGTTTACAGCGGAAATACTCGTTACCCAGATTTTTATAAAGGAAAGCAAATTTCTAATTGGAATGTCGAACAAGATATGAGCGAAAATTTTGTGCTTGATGCAAAATATAAACATCTTGATAATCACAAACCCGATTCTGATGAAATTACAGGATATTTTTCTCGCGATGTTTTACATCAGCTTATTACTTATATGTATATAATGCCAGCAAAAAGGGCAGGGTTGATTTATCCTTATGATAATGATGATGAAAACCGAACAAAACCCAACGTGATACGAACAACTCCTGAATCGCGCCATCTTTTCGGTTATGGCGGAGAGATTTCAACGTATGGAATTCCAATTCCTATAACAGATTCTTACAATAAGTTTACTGCTTTCATGCATGAACTAGAACAAAAAATTAAAATATTATCTTAATGACGTGTGAAAAACATAAGGTTATAATTATAAAATCAACAAAAGAAGCAACTTGTCGGAATTTCCGACAGGTTCAAACAGAAGAGTTTGTAAAATACCCTTGCTGGTAAAAAGGAGACAAAAATGACGAAAGTTTACTGTTACGATCGGTGTACTACTTGCCAAAAGGCATTGAAATGGCTTGAAGCGAACGGTGTTCAATTTGAAAAAATCGATATAAAAAGCAATCCTCCGGACGAGGCGGCTCTGCGCGAATTGCACAAAAGGTCGGGTTTGCCGCTTAAAAAGTTTTTCAACACGAGCGGTATGTTGTATCGCGACCTGAAGCTTTCGGAAAAACTTCCATTCATGAGCGAAGACGAACAATTCAAGTTGCTTGCAAGTGACGGAATGCTCGTAAAACGTCCGCTTTTGGTGACTGACTCTGCTGTGCTTGTCGGCTTTAAAGAAGCTGAGTGGCACAACGCGTTAGCGACTTGAACAATAATTAAGTTTTGCAGTATTATTAAAAAATCGCAGTTCATTATACTTGCATATTTTTCGTAAATCGCCGAATATGGCGAAGTCGTTATTTCGCCCTTTGGAGGAATTGAATGTTTAAGATTATTGAGAAGCGGCAACTTTCTGCCGACGTTTTTTACCTCAAAGTAAATGCTCCAGACATCGCCCGCAACCGCAAAGCTGGTCAGTTTGTCCTTGTTCAGCTTGATATTGATTTTGGGGAGCGCATTCCTCTTACAATTGCAGACGCAAACGCTGACGAAGGCTGGATTGTCCTTGTTTTTCAGGCTGTCGGCGCTACCACGCTTAAGCTTTCGCGCAAAAATGTAGGCGATGAGCTTGGTGCTATCCTTGGCCCGCTTGGAAATCCGACACATATAGAGAAAAAAGGCACGGTCGTCTGTGTTGGCGGCGGTATCGGCATTGCTCCGCTTCATCCGATTGTTCAGGCGCATAAGGCTGTTGGAAACAAAGTTATCGTCATTATGGGCGCAAGAACAAAAGAACTTCTTATCTTTGAAAAAGAGATGCGCGAGCTTGCCGACGAGCTTTATATCATGACGGATGACGGTTCTGCAGGAACGAAGGGTCTTGTTACGGAGCCGCTTAAGACTATATGCAGCCAGGAAGTTCCTCCGGCAGAAGTTGTCGCTATCGGACCGCCGATAATGATGAAGTTCTGCGCGCTTACAACAAAGCCGTTCAACGTTCCTACAACTGTTTCGCTGAACACAATCATGATTGACGGAACTGGAATGTGCGGAGGCTGCCGTGTTTCCATCGGCGGAGAAACGAAGTTCGTCTGCGTTGACGGTCCGGAGTTCGACGGTCACGCCGTAGACTGGGACAACATGATGATGCGTATGAAATCCTTTAAGGAACAAGAACAGGAAGCGTTCCACAAGTGCAAGATGGAAGCCGCCGCAGACGCACTGAACAAGTAACGGGAGTATAAAAATGGCAGAATACATCAGTAAAGAACAGCTTGCAGAGGCGGCTGTAAAAGAATATAAGGCTCTTCAGGAGAAAATGGCCGCCGGTGCTTTGACACCAAAAGACAGAATGGCTATTCCTCAGCAGGAAATGCCTGTCGCAGAGCCGACCGCTCGCGCACGCCTTATGAGCGAGGTCGCACTTGGCTACACAAAAGAACAGGCAGTTGTAGAGGCAAACCGCTGTTTGCAGTGCAAGAACGCGCCGTGTATGCAGGGATGCCCCGTAAGCGTTCCGATTCCTAGTTTTATCGCCGAAGTTGCAAAAGGCGAGTTCAAAAAAGCCGTTGACATCATCAAGACAACGAACCTTCTTCCGGCAATTTGCGGACGTGTTTGCCCGCAGGAAAAACAGTGCCAGGGTCAGTGCACGGTCGGAAAGACATACAAAAATGCAGAGAAAGCCGTTTCTATCGGCCGTCTGGAGCGTTTTGTCGCGGACTACGAGCGCGAGAATAACTTGCAGACCGTTCCAGAAGTTGCAAAAGAAACCGGCAAAAAAGTCGCAATCATCGGTTCTGGTCCTGCGGGACTTACTGTTGCCGCCGATGTGCGCCGTGCCGGTCACTCCGTAACAGTTTTTGAAGCGTTCCACAAGGCTGGCGGCGTTATGATTTACGGAATCCCGGAATTCCGTCTGCCAAAAGCTATCGTTGCAAAAGAAATAGACATGCTCAAAAAGATGGGTGTTGAGTTCCGTACAAACTTCCTTGTCGGACGCACAGGAACTTTGCCACAGCTCTTGAAAGAGCAGGGTTTTGACGCCGCCTTTATCGGTACTGGGGCCGGACTTCCTAAGTTCATGCACATTGAAGGCGAAAACCTTATCGGTGTTTTCAGCGCGAACGAATACCTTACACGCGCGAACCTTATGAAAGCCTATGACCGCGATCATGCGGACACACCTCTGTATCCTGCAAAACACGTAGTTGTTTGCGGCGGCGGTAACGTCGCAATGGATGCTGCACGTATGGCATATCGTCTTGGCGCGGAGAAAGTCGATGTTATTTATCGCCGCACAAAGAACGAAATGCCTGCCCGTCGCGAAGAAGTTGCCCATGCAGAGGAAGAGGGCGTTAATTTCCGCTATCTGGAAAACCCTGTAAAAATCCTTGGTGACGAAAACGGCCGCGTAAAAGGCATAACAGCACTTTCTTACGAGCTTGGCGAGCCGGATGCCTCTGGCAGAAGAAGTCCTGTCGCAATTAAGGGTAGCGAGCATGACATTGAGTGCGATGCGGTTATCGTCGCTCTTGGAAACGGTTCCAACCCGCTTATGGTTAAAACAACGCCCGGTCTTAATGCGGACGCAAAAGGCCACATCACAGTTGACGAAAACTCAAAGACTTCGCTCGACGGCGTATGGGCTGGCGGTGACATCGTGCTTGGCGCAGCGACCGTAATTCTCGCGATGGGCGAGGGCCGCAAAGCCGCAGCCGGAATAAACGCATACCTGGCATAAAACCCGATAATTCCCGATGAAAAAGGACGGCCCCGGCAGTCGCACTTGCTCCTGCCGGCCGGGTGTTCCGCACATGGCTCGAAACATCGCGCTAACCGCGGTCGTTGCGGAATGACGCGCTAACCGCGCTCCATTCCTACGTGCGCACCGCGCACTCCGGAACGCCCCTTCACAGCATAGCTGTTCGGGAGACTCGCTCAAAATGCTCCACTGGAGCATTTTGCCGGCTAACACCGTCGCTCCCTAGGCACTACACCCCCTGCCCAATTTTGTAAAATTTCATAAAAACTTGACGCTCTTTTGTTGTTAAGGTATTCTTTTCGTTATGAAAATCTGGATTAAATATGTAATTGGTTGTACCCTTGGAATACTCGCTTCTTTAGTAGTTCCTGCGGATCTATTAAACTCATTTGAATTCATTGATATCATTGCTGATATAACAATCCGTTGCGGCAGATATATACTGCCAGCTCTCCTCTTCTTCAGTATATCAGTAGCTGTGTTTGAACTTCTAAAAACAAAAATGATGCTCAAGACATTTTTGCTCACATTTTTACTGATAATTCTATCCTCTGTCATTTTCTCTCTACTTGGACTTGGTTCTGTGACACTTTTCAAAATGCCACGTATTCCTATCCTTGTAGATATCGTCTCAGAAAATGTTTCATCGGGATTAAAAGAAAATCTATTGCGACTTTTCCCATATTCAAGTTTCGAAGTACTTATTGACGGTGTTTTCTATCTTCCAGTTATATTGTTCGCAATTTTTGCAGGAGCAGGATGCGCAATTGATAAAAATGCCTCAAAACAAACAGTCACATTATTTGACTCCCTTTCCAGGGTTTGTTTCAATATACTTTCAATAATTGTTGAAATTATTTCTGTAGGTTTCATAGCCGTTTCTTGCAGATGGTTTCAATCTTTTATAACAGTAGTTCAGACTGGTATTTATAATAAACTGATAATTTTATTACTTGCAGATTTCCTGTTTATCGCTATTGTGTTTTACCCACTTATTGTCTTTTTGCTGTGTAAAGAAAAAAATCCGTATAAAATCTTATATTCTTCGTTGGCTCCAATAATCTCAGCATTTATTACGGGTGATTCTAATATATCGCTTGCTGTTTCTCTTAAACACACTAAAGACAGTCTTGGAATAAAGCGTCAATCTAGCACAATTTCATTGCCTCTTTTTTCTGTTTTCGCAAGAGGTGGTACTGCTCTTACAATGATTATCTCGTTTATAATCATCCTTAAATCTTATTCCAACTTGAGTATAGCTCCTTCAGACATTATATGGATCACGACAACTTCATGTCTTCTTTCATTCTGTCTGGGTGCGCTCCCATCTGGCGGTATGTATACAGCGCTTATCATTATCTGTACGCAGTATGGAAGAGGGTTTGAAGCTGGCTATCTCCTTCTAAAACCGGCAATTCCAGTATTATGTTCTTTTGCAGCTGCAATTGATGTCGTAACTATGATGTTCTGCTCATATATTACAGCACACAAGTTGAATATGATTGATTTAAAAGACTTTTCGCATTTTGTTTGATATTTGCCGTTGTCGCCATTTTTTATTATCTTAAATATTAGGTAAGAAATTTAGCTCACCGTAAAACCGCTATTCTCGCATATTGCGGACAACACGGAGTTTATTTAGGAGGAAAAAATGGCTACCCATCAGTTTCAAACAGAAGTATCTCAACTTCTCAAACTTATCATTCACTCTCTTTATTCCAATAAAGACATTTTCCTCAGGGAAATTGTTTCCAATGCATCAGACGCACTCGATAAACTTAAGTACCTGACAGTCTCAAACGAAGCGTACAAAAATGTCGCTTTTGAACCGAGAATCGACATTCTGTTCGATGAAGACAAAAAGACGCTCATCGTACAAGATACTGGTATAGGTATGAATGCCGAAGACCTCGACAATAACCTGGGAACAATCGCTCGTTCTGGAACAAAAGCATTCCTTGAAAAACTTGAAAACGATGCAAAGAAAGATTCTGCATTAATCGGTCAGTTCGGAGTCGGTTTTTATTCAGCGTTCATGGCTGCCAAAAAAATCGATGTAATTACACGCAAAGCTGGTGAAAAGCAGCTTTACAAATGGTCAAGCGAAGGCACAAGCTCTTATGACGTAAATGAGCTTGCAGACGACAGTGAAGAAGCCAAGCTTTATGGCTTTGACAAAGAAGG
>JAIKVO010000187.1 GCA_024685655.1 Treponemataceae bacterium | reverse complement strand
TACACGCTGCATGTAACCGCGACATATAAGAATGTCGGGTATGACGCAGACTTTGAGCTGACTGGAAACTCAGATTCACTTTCGGCTCAGGGCTTTGTCGCCGTAGCCGGCGCGACGGTAAGCGGTGCTGTCGCTGATTCGGTAGTGTTCATAGCAGGCCGTACCGTAACGATTCCGAATCTTTACGTTTGCGACCATGAAGTTACGCAGGCTGAGTTCGCGGCTGTCATGGAAAATAACACAAGCAATTTTGATGGTTCTAATAATAATGAAACTGTCGAAGGTGAGAAACAGAAAAACCGCCCTGTAGAAAGTGTTTCTTGGTTCAACATGCTTGTTTACTGCAACAAGCGTAGCTCTGCCGACGGTCTTACGGAATGTTATACAATAAATGGTTCAACAGATCCTGATGACTGGGGCGCAGTTCCTACACCAGATAATCCTACAAATTCCGCTACTTGGAACGCAGTGACATGTGATTTCAGCGCAAACGGCTACCGGCTGCCGACAGAAGCCGAGTGGGAATACTTGGCACGTAGCGGCAACAACGGAATACCGACAACTCAGACGACATACAGCGGCAGCAATACGGTTGGCAACGTTGCATGGTACCATGACAACAGCGGAAACAAGTCGCACGAGGTGAAGAAGAAAACGGCAAACAGCCTTGGCTTGTACGATATGAGCGGCAACGTATGGGAGTGGTGCTGGGACTGGCTTGGCGACATAACGAGCAATACTCCGGCAACTGGTGTTTCGTCAGGTTCTGCTCGCGTTTCACGTGGTGGTTCTTGGTACAACAATGCTTCTTACAGTGCTGTGTCTTACCGGAACAGCAACAACCCGCTTAATCAATATAGCAGCGCCGGTTTCCGCGTCGTGCGCACAAATAAAGCCCCTGTTGCTCTTCCAGCTGGTACAAACGGAACTGCAGGAACTAATGCAACTTATATTCTGTTCGGCGATTATCCGCAGACGGTAATTGCTTCTGGAGTAACAGTTGATGAAGACATTTCCAAACAAATGGGAGCGTTCACGTATTACTTTGGAAGCGATGGAGCATGGTACGTGAAGCTGGCAGAGAAAGCATACGAAACAGGCTACACATACAGCGACGGAACGGCTGTCGCGCGGGGAGGCACAAGCTACAAATATTTCAAAGTAGAGCCGATAAAGTGGCGTGTACTCACGACAAACTACAACGGAACAGGAAATAAGCTCCTGGTTGCAGAAAACTTATTGATAAATCATCGTTATGCTGCAAGCAGCAACAATTACGCTAATAGTGAAATTAGAAGCTATATCAATAATGAGTTTTACAATGCGGCGTTCACGAGCGCGATGCAGAACAGAATTGCGACGACAATTGTAGTGAACGATGCGGCAAGCTCTAACACAGACGAAAACCCGAATCAGTGGAACAACGGAGCGAACAATTATGCAAGTAACACTCCTACGAGCGACAAGATTTTCCTACTCAGCGAAACGGAAGCTACGACGACGGCTTACGGCTTCGGGGCTTATGATGCAGTTGACACCGCGAGGGTACGGAACCCGACAGATTTCGCGCTGGCGAGTGGTGCATATACGAATCAGTTTAATAATGAAAATGATGGTGGTTGGTGGTGGCTTCGCTCTCCTTACTATGAATATAGTGACTATGCACATCGCGTGCACTATGACTGTGTTGCCTCGTGGAGCAGTCGTGTTGATGATGGCTACCGTGGCATCGTTCCTGCTCTGTGCATCGACAACTAGCGCACGGGCATGGAGGGGCACCGAAGGTGTTCACCGGAACCGGCGGAGTTTTCCGTCGGTGAGGAGAATGAGCGTTAGCGAACCCCGGAACGCCCGTCATGCGCCCTGAAGAATGACAATTCCTGAAATTTGTGGTATATTATGATTAACCGCAATAGGGGGTGTCGTATGTATCAGCAGCCATATACGGAATATATCAAAGAAAATCCTGATTCGCCATTCTCGAAGTTTCTGATTCGTTTTTTCAGTGCAAAGCCGGACTTTACCGAGATTGATAAGGAAATTGGTGAAAGTCAAAAAATACTTCTTGCCGAGCAAAAGGCGGAGATTCAGCGTCGCCTCGCAGAAAAAAAAGCACAGAAACAACGGCAAGGAGTGGACGAATGATCCCATTTCTTGAAGATGAGACCTTTAAGTATGAGCATTTGTTTGACTCCCCAGAGAATGAAGTGCTTATTCAGGATTTTACGGTTAAAAATCCTTCTGGGAAAAATTTGGTTCGCTTTTTACAAATGATTGCACCCTAATATGAAAGAAACATCTAAAAAAGAAAACTCAGAAAAAACTAAGAGTAAGTTTTCCACTGTTTTGGAACTGTTCCTCGTGTTTTTTAAGATAGGAGCCGTCACGTTCGGTGGCGGGCTTGCCATGCTTCCTATTTTGGAGCAGGAGCTTGCAGAAAAACGCGATTGGGTTACAAAAGAGCGTTTGCTCGATTATTTTGCGATCGGGCAGTCTACGCCCGGAATAATCGCCGTCAATGTCGCGACTTTTATTGGATATACGCGTGCCGGTGTTTTGGGCGGATGTTTGGCGACGCTCGGTGTCATAATGCCGTCGCTGATTATAATCACGATAATCGCGCTTTTTCTTTCTGGTTTTAACGATATCGAATGGGTGAAAAAAGCTCTTGCGGGCATAAATATCGGGGTTTCCGCGCTTTTGTGCAAGGCGGTATGGAAATTCCGTAAAAATATTACGGCTTCAATTTTGGCGGCGCTGCTTTTTGTGCTGTCGTTCGTAACTGTCGCATTTCTTCATGTGAACACGATTATTGTAGTGGCTGTGTCGGTTGTGTGCGGTGTCGCGACGTATTTTGTGCGCCGCAAAAAGCCCGATGCACCGGATGCGCCGGAAGCTGGCGACAAAAACGCGGAGCCGCCAAAAACTGGAAGCGCGGATGCTGGCGACAAAACTGCGGGACCGCAAAAAACTGGGAGCGCGGAAACACAAACTGCGCCGGACACGTCTGAAGTAAATGGTGCGAAAACAGAAGGAGGCGACAAATGAGCCTTCTTAAGTTGATGTGGACATTCTTTTATATCGGTGCATTCACGATAGGCGGCGGACAAGTCGCCATAACACTGATGTATCAGCCTGTCGTCGAAGGCGGTTTGCTTTCTGCCGAGCAGTTTTACAACATGGTTGCCGTTTCTGAATCGACACCTGGGCCAATCGGCATTAACATGGCGACTTACATAGGCTGCGAGCTTTTCGGCGTGTTCGGCGGCGTTGCCGTTACGTTCGCAACGGTGCTTCCGTCGCTTCTGATTATCCTTATTATCGCGAAGTTTTTTGACAAATATCAGGACAAACCGCTCGTAAAAACGACATTTACGTGCATCAGGCCAGTTTCTGCGGGACTTATTGCCGTCGCCGCCTGGAACGTCCTGAGCATATCTGTAGTGAACGTTTTTTCACCGATTCGCGCCGTAATTTTCGCGGTGAGCCTTGCGCTTCTGTTCGTCTGGAAAAAGATGTCGCCAATCTTGCTGATTGTTTTGTGCGGCGTGGCGGGCATTATTTTTCTGTAGGCTTGCTTGGTTTTTCTGCAGAAGCAGGCGCGGTAGAAGCAACAGTTTTTTGTGCGACAGATTTTGCTGCTTGTGCTGCGGTCGAAAGGCGTTTCTTGAACATCCTTGAGAAAGCCGATTTTTTGTTCGTGAACTGTTGCTCCGCTTTCTCCATATATTTGTGAAGCGCTTCGGTCGTTCCTGCAACAAGAAGCAGCAAGCCCTCTTGCAAGATCATTGTAGGGTTGTTCGCGAGCTGATATTCATCTTCAGGTGAGTTCCGTACTGCCACCAGGTTAAGGTTGAAGTTCTGGCGAAGTCCGCTTTCAGCAAGAGTTTTTCCCACAAGCTCGTTTTTGACACAGACTTCTGCAAGCGCGAATTTCTCGGAAACTTGCATATAGTTGAAAAGAGAAGGAGTCACAATCATCGGGAC
>JAIKVO010000186.1 GCA_024685655.1 Treponemataceae bacterium | reverse complement strand
TATAGATTTTTCATGGCATCCGATTTTCGTCCTCGTATAGAATCCGCTATTTGACTATACGAAGTAACTTTTACCTTTTCCATAAAAACCTCCTATATACGAAATGTAAAATGCCGTTTTAAGCTAGTTAATACTAATATAGGTGTACCACCTTCCGTTTTCGGAAGGTCGTTTAGTTGTACTGAGTTGAACGGCAATTGCATTACGCCCACTTTCTATCTGTGTAATGGCTGTATTAAGCAAATCTATATAATCTGCTTGTCTTTTTCTTCTTCGTTTTCAACAAGTTTAGTGAATACATCTTTACCGAAAGTATCTCTAAGTTCGTCCTTTTCTTCGCACTCTTCAACAAGTTCTTTCATCTCTTTGCTAATTCTACTGTAAGCTTCATAAATTTTTTCCAGAAATTCCAAGGTTGCCTGTTCACCCATGCTTTCAATTAGTTGATTGCGAAATGCTTCATCAAGATACAGTCGCTTTAGAAAGATTCTGTTTTCTTCGGCAGTATCATACTTTTCAAACTTCATATCATCGATTTTTTTAAGAAGCTCGTAGATTTGTTCTCTCATAATGACCTCCTGGGCGGATTCCCGTGACAAGCACAAGAATGACAGAATTTATTATTTGTGGCGGTTTTCGTATTCTTTGCTATTTTTGTTGAGCCAGTTACCAAAGCCAGTAAATGCATCCTCAGTTGTAACAATGAGAGACTGCAAAAATTTTTCACCAAAATCACCGGTTTTAGAAGCCGCAATTGCAGCTTTGTTGTTACACAACTCAACCGATTTATCTACAGTTTCTTCCCAAAGTTCTTTAGTCCACTTACCGCTACATTTCTGGTAATAGTAAAGATAGGTCGAATCAATTATATTCTGTTCATATTTTTCGATTTTGTGACCAAGTTCATTCTGAACCAGATAGTACAAATTATCTACAGTTGCCTTTTTAGCGTTAAAAGCGAACAACTGTACAGCCATTAAAATAATAAAAAAATAAACTGATTGACTTTTTCATCACTTATCCCCTATAAAATATAATATAATGCTTATTTTGCAATTAGCAAGTAATAAAATACAATTTTAAGAAGAAAAGCTCTTATAAGAAGAAAAAACTTATAAAAAATTATAGAAACTGCTTAAATTCGTCCAAATACAATATTCACAAAGTATTTGAATAAAAACCGGAAACAGTGTAATCTATGGCATAAAAATACAGATTTGTGCGGAGGATATGGTGACGAACGAACTTGTATTGGTCATTGATTTTGGTGGGCAATATAATCAGCTCATTGCACGACGTGTGCGTGAGTGTAATGTTTACTGCGAGATATATTCCTACAAAACAGACATCCAGAAAATAAAGGCAATGAACCCCAAAGGCATTATCCTTACTGGCGGCCCAAGCAGCTGTTACGAACCGGGTGCTGCAACATGCTCCCCAGAGCTGTTCAATCTTGGTATTCCAGTTCTTGGTCTTTGCTACGGTGCGCAGCTTATGCAGCACATACTCGGGGGTAAGGTTGAGCGGGCTACAGAGCGTGAATACGGCAAAACAGCCATTACTGTCGATTCCTCCGCATCGCTTTTTACTGGCGTTCCTTCAGAAACTACTTGCTGGATGAGCCACTTCGACTACATAAGCCGTATGGCTCCCGGTTTTAAGAGCATAGCACATACAAAAAACTGCCCAGTTGCGGCCGCAGAAAACCCGGATTCCGGACTTTACGCCATCCAGTTCCACCCGGAAGTTCTTCACACCCCCGAAGGAACGAAAATGCTCTACAACTTTGTGCGGAACATTTGTGGCTGCTCCGGCGACTGGAAAATGGACGCTTTTGTTGATGAGAGCATAGAAAAAATTCGTGCCAAAGTCGGTAACGGCAAAGTGTTGTGCGCACTTTCCGGCGGCGTAGACTCATCTGTTGCGGCGGTTCTTCTTTCAAAAGCGATAGGCGAGCAGCTTACATGCGTTTTTGTTGACCACGGGCTTCTTCGCAAGAATGAAGGTGACGAGGTTGAGGCTGTTTTTGGACCAAAAGGCCCGTACAAACTTAATTTTATCCGCGTGAATGCTCAGGAACGCTTTTATGCAAAGCTCGCCGGTGTTACGGAGCCGGAGCGTAAACGCAAGATAATAGGTGAGGAGTTCATCCGCGTTTTTGAGGAAGAAGCAAAGAAAATTGGTGCGGTTGACTTCCTTGTTCAGGGTACGATTTACCCGGATGTTGTGGAAAGCGGGCTTGGCGGCGAGTCTGCTGTAATCAAGTCGCACCACAACGTTGGCGGTCTGCCCGATTGTGTTGATTTCAAAGAGATTATCGAGCCACTGCGCAACTTGTTCAAGGATGAGGTTCGCAAAGTCGGCTTGGAGCTTGGCATCCCGGAAAATCTCGTGTTCCGTCAGCCATTCCCCGGTCCGGGGCTTGGAATTAGAATTATTGGTGATGTTACGGCAGAGAAAGTTAAAATGGTTCAGGATGCCGATGCAATTTACCGCGAGGAAATTGACAAGGCTGCCGAATACTGGAAAAAAGAGAACGGTGCAAGCACAACAATTTCTACAAAAAGTACCCCTAACGAGCGGTTCAAATACGCAATGGAAATGAACCCACCGTGGATGCCGAGTCAGTATTTCGCCGCGCTTACAAATATGCGCTCCGTAGGCGTAATGGGTGACGAGCGCACTTACGATTACGCAATCGCACTCCGCGCGGTGCAGACAATAGACTTTATGACAGCGGAAGCTGCACAGATTCCGTGGAACGTACTTCAGACGGTTATGAGCCGCATCATAAACGAAGTCCGTGGAGTGAACCGCGTACTCTTTGACCTTACGAGTAAACCACCGGGAACAATCGAGATGGAGTAACTCAGGTAACCAATGATTGCACTGATTGTCGCATTTGCCAAAAATCGTGTTATTGGGAATGAAGGTCATATTCCGTGGAAAATTGAAGGCGAGCAAAAACGATTCAAAGAACTGACGACAGGAAATGTTGTAGTTATGGGCAGAAGGACTTTTGAAGAAATTGGAAGACCTCTGCCGAATCGTACTACCATCGTTGTCTCTTCCACAAATAGGTTTGAAAGTGAAAACTGCCATACAGTCCGCACTTTGCAAGAAGCTATAAAACTAGCAGGCAACCGGGATATTTATATATCTGGTGGCGCACGACTGTATGCAGAATCAATCGATTTGGTTGACAAAATGTATATCACGGAAATAGAAGCTGAATTTGAGGGAGACACTTTTTTCCCAGAGTTCGATGCCCACTTATTCGATAAAAAAATAGAAACCCGGATTAATGGCGAAATTCCGTACACATACGTAACATATACAAGAAAGAAATAGCGATCTACTCCGTCATATACGACAATGTGTAATACGCAGTCATATATGAAAGTACATTTTGCAACATCTCAATCTGCGCGGTACATTTTTCAATTTGTGCCGTTATCAGGTCAGCCTCACTACCGTAACCAGTTTGAAAGGCCTTTGTCGCCTGCTCTATCTGTGAGTTTTTCGTCTCTATTTTCAGAAGCTGATAATCTGCCTTTGTTTTTGCAAGCTTCATCTGGTTGTACTGTTCCAAAACTGTATGTTTCAAAAGCAATTCAGTATCTTCATATTGAATGCTCGCAAGTGTACTGTTGCTTTCATTGCGTTTTATGTCGTTAATCTTTTTTCCACCATCCCAAACGGTAGTTTTTACCGCAAGTGTTATATTAAGGCTTGAATCGTCTTTTCTGTACCAGTCTGTCTCGATTAATGGAAAACGCGAACCGGAGTAATCTGCTGAAAGTTGAAGGGCCACATCAGGTTTCCAATAAACGGATGCCTCCGCAATATTCAATGTAAGTACATTTATTTCGATAAGTTTCTGTAATATCTGCAAAGAAAGCCTGTCTTCTGCAACTGCGTTTTCCTGAAGCACCTTTACATCATGCAACAAAAAAGCGTCCGCTTCCGATTTATCTGGTATATATCGAATTTCTTCGATCTCATCAAACGACAAACCTGTAAGCTTTTCCAAAGATGAAAGCATTTTCGTGTATTCGTCTTCAATCCCAGCTTTTGCAATATCTATTTCCATTGCCTGAATACGGGCATCCAAAACTTTCTGCTGCAAGAGCAAACCGTTTTGTGCAACTTGCTCACTAATCGAAACGAGTTTTTTTGCATACTCCTGCTCTTCATCAAGATAAATACGTATTTGCCTCATGTAGTAAAGAGCCGCCAGTCTTGTGCGAATTTCTGTCTCTAATTGCGCCTGTTTGTCTAAAACTTGCAACTGTTTTACTTCTGAAGCCGCTGTGTACAATTTTACAGCTGAAGATATTTTACCCCAAGTGAACAATGGCTGTGTGAGCGTCAACTGAAACTGATACTGCGTGTTTTCCATTCCAGGATAAAGTGTTATAGTTTGATCAGTTAGATTTATCCTATCACTTCCAGGCAAATTAATAGCAGAAATAATATCCTGTAAATTAAGCGCGATTTTCCCGATCATCGGATCTGTCATATATGTTCCGGTCACAAGTAAATCAATAGAAGGTCCATATCCGGCTTTAGCGTCTTTTACGTCGAGAATGCTCTGGGCGTATTCTTCCCGCAGCCGTCTTAACTCAGTGTTATTCATGTCGAGCTGGGAGAAAACGTAAGAAAGAACGTAGTCGGAGTTTCCATAAGATTCAGCCCACGCGCAATTCTGGGGCGGGAGTGAGTACGGGCGGAAAAAGCCGGCTACGAAAAGCGAAACTACTACAAAAAACGCCGAAACAAGTTTTTTCAAGGTGCGGCTCCTACTGAACTGTCGCCAAATCGGAACCCGTAAGTCTTCCGATATCATGCGTTGTTTCGTTACTGCGGAGTGCCCTGTTAATCACTGGAGTCACCGAAGCATCATCTTTCAAAAGATAATACTTGTCATCTGTAGAAATTGTGCCGGAGTTGTCCATATCAAAAACAACCGCGACTGCTTTTTTATCGTACTTTCCGGTGTAATTATCATTCGTCCAAGTTATTCCCTGTCCTAAACCAGAGAAACGACCGTGAATAACGCGAGAGCCGTTCGCTCCATTTCCCGAAGCTGCTGTCATTACGGTAGCGGATGTATAGTCGAACAAAGTTCCCAAATCTCCGTCTTCTGTAACAGAAGCGAGCATTACCCTAACATTGTCGTCCACGCTAGAACCTTCATCTGCTGTACCGGATGCCGGAGTTCCAAGGCACAGCTGCCCGCTTATCGCCGGATACGAGAAAACTGTCGGCTTCATATATATCTGAATCGGTACAGTGCTTCCTTGTACCGTCTTTGTTTCAGGAGTTGTTTCAAAACTAAAATTTTCGGAACCTTCTGTTGTTATGTAATTACATGGCTTATATGTTATGTTTTCCCCAGATTGTCCGTATGTTATTGTGATTTCCGGTGTGTTCGCTGTTGTTCCGCTCGAATATCGCGGGTACGAAACTGATATTGTGCCTGTTCCTGTTATCGTTGCCTCTTTTACAACAGGTGTCGCATTCGGATTTTCTGTCGTTCTCTGCGGAACCGAAACTGTCACATTCACTGGTTGTGAAATTGCCGGTGGGAGCCTCGTTGTTGCATCAGGATCTTGTGATGCGTCCAATACAGAAATATTCAACGTTGTATTGGTCCGTATAGCCTTCATTTCCTGATAGA
>JAIKVO010000182.1 GCA_024685655.1 Treponemataceae bacterium | reverse complement strand
CTTGGGGAAAGTTGAACAGCGTCATAGCGTCCTTGCTTTTGACAGAAATTCCATATATTTTCTGTTGCGCACCGCATCCGGTCTATAGAATGTCCTGTATTTTATTATTGCGGATGCTGCGTATTTTATTGAGCTGTATTCTTTGATTCCGGCGAGCGCGACACATGCGTTTCCTAGCAGTTCTGCATCCGGGCATTCCGGCACTTTGAAAGATATTCCTGTCACATCGGCTTTCATCTGCATCCAAAGCCGATTTTTAGCTTGCCCTCCGGTTGATGCAACTTCTGCTGCTGGTTTCGTACCGTTTTTCGCTGCATTAGCATACAAAAACTTGTATCCGTTTTTCACTTCTGCGGCAATTCGAAGCAACAGCGCATAGCCGTCACTTTCCGGATGCTTAAGAATGTATTCAGTGCATTCTTCGTCAGGAAGTTCATCGAACAAATTCAGTTTTTTCCATGTATTGAATCTTGCACCGCTATCTGGGAGAAGAACGCTTTCATTCCAATAAGGTGCCTGCGGAGAAGGCAGGGTACGAATTCCTTTCACCGAGAAAGGCCGAGCCGTACAGATATTTATGCCTTCGCTTGTTCCTGCTCTGTCGCAAACACATCCCGGCGATATTGTTCCTGTTCCTATTAGCGCAATTGTAAAATCAGGTCCACCGCAGAAAACCTCCGGCATATTTGTCTGCAGAGGGTTCATTGCGAGCCCGAAATCTGCCGCCAATTCTTTTTTCAGCGTTCCTGCCGATTTCCCCGGTATGCGAAGCCGGGGAAGCTTTTCTTCCGGCAACCCGAAGTTCAGCAAATCCTGCTGTTTCCAGTAGGCCATTTGAAAGCGTTCTTCCGGGAGCATCGTAAGCGAGGTTCCGGTCATCTGAAAAACCGTGTACTCTGGCACGGAGAAGATTTTCTCGCCACAGTCCCACATTTCGGGCATTCTGTGCTTTATATGGATAAGGCGCGGTACGTAAATTGAATGCTGATCAGGTGAACTGGCAAGTTCGGCGGCAACTTCTCCCGGATCAAAAGGTTCGTTCCACAAAAAAGAACCTCCGCTGTTCGCAAGACTAGGTCCGTTGCCGGAAATGCTTATAGCCTTTATTACAGGCAGTTTAGTGAAGATTTCTGGTCTGAAAAGATCTTTTATGCAATCTTTTTCCCACATCGGCGTAACAATGGGTTGTGCAGATTTTCGTCCTGGCATGACGCCTGCTCGTGTAGAATCAGAACCCTTTGCATCGGAGTCCGCTTTTTTGCTCAATGATTCTGATGCAGCTTTCAGTAGAAGATTGTTCAACATCAGGTTGCACGATGAGGCGAGCGCGGTATACCACCTGTTTGATCCTAGTTTTTTGTTGAAATTTTCTGTGTCTGTGCAAAGAATATCCCCAGTGCTGGAAATAATTGCAGCTTTTAGTGATGAGGTTCCTATATCTGCGCAGAACACGGCGTACGACATAGTTAGTCGCGTTTTACAAGTTTTTCAATTATGGAGCGGTTGTCAAGAAGATCGCTCAGCGACTGGTTGTGATGCAACCTTGTTATAACATTTGCAAAAAGTCCGCTTACGTTCGTATTGATGTACCATTCGCATTTCAGAAGTTCCTCGTGGTAAACGGCGTTCGTTCCGATAATCCTGTAGAAAAGACCGTTCTTGTAAGCTTCGTTGAATTGTTCTATTGCGTTTCCAGTAAAGAAAGGAAGACTTATTGCAGCAATAACTTTTGTAGCGCCTTGCTCCTTGAGGAACTCCATAGCTTTAAGGAGCGTACCGCCCGTACCGAGCATATCATCGGCAAGAAAAGCAACTTTTCCGTGAACGTCGCCAAGAAGCTTTACTGCTTTTATATTCGTTTCGTGGGCATTCTGTGTCACGATTGAGTAATCTCTTTCCTTATAAATAAGTGCAAGCGGCTTTTTAAGACCTGTTGCGTAGAACTTGTTGCGGTCAACGGCTCCAGTATCAGGAGAAACGACTACAAGATCCTGATTTTTTTCGGTAAGATCAACGAGTTTTGAAAGCTCGCGGATAATCTGGTAACTTGCGTGAAGGTTTTCGATATGCGCTTTCCCGAACGAATTTTCAATTTCGCGTGAGTGGATGTCTAGCGTTATGATACTCGTAACGCCCATGTTCTCGTAGATGTGACCGAGCAAGCTTGCCGTAAGACCCTCGCGCCCCTTCTTTTTGTGCTGGCGGCTGTACGGATAAACCGGTACAACGAGTGTGATGCGTGCCGCTCCGGCTTGTCTAACTGCATCTATTGTAACAAGAAGCGACATAACGTGGTCGTTTACTGAAAGCGATATTTTGTTTCGTCCGCCATTCAGTGAAAGCTGCTGATGGTTCTCTACATCCTGAAAGATATAAACATCTTTTCCTCGGATGCAGTCTTTTATTTCAGTTTTGAACTCACCGTTCATAAAATAGGTGAATTCGCAGTTGCATTTGAATTCAGGAGGTCTGTAACCTGTTATATTTCCATGTACGCAAAGCTCGGATGTCTGCAAGTCGTTGTAGTAGTTTACTGTTCTTGTGTAATCGTCTTTATTAGTCTCATATCGCTGAGAAATCACGTCGCGCTTAAGGTTGAAACGGTGTTTGTACATGTGGCGGAGATGTGATATTACTTCGTTCGCGAAGACTTCACCGCCCGGACAGGCGATGATGGAAAGGTTTGTTGGCTCGGAATACGGCATTTGTTACGGACCCCTTAAGATTAGACAGCTAGCTTTTTCGGAAACTGTAACTCTTTTTTACCATTTTACGCGAAAAATTTCAAGGTAATTGAATTTT
>JAIKVO010000180.1 GCA_024685655.1 Treponemataceae bacterium | reverse complement strand
CGAAGATTCGTCGATTATCATCAGTACGCATCTTGTGAACGATGTGGAATCGATTTTTGATGACGTTTGCTTCATTGGAAAAGGCGAGATTATATTGCAGGGAAGCGCGGACGAGCTTAGAAGCACGCGCGGAAAGTCGATTGACCAGATTTACGTTGATCTGTTCGCGAACGAAGAATAAAACGTACGCCGCCAATTTTGCAAGCTTCGCAAGTTTTGCAGTATGCAACATGGCGAAAGTTGCGGTGGAATGCAAGTGTCGCCGTAAAAGCGGTGCGACTAATTTAAGGAGAATCAAATGAAAGCTGTTATAAAACAAGATTTTTTACGCAGACGGAGCGGAGTTCTTATCTCCAGTCTTGTACTGTTTCTTTTGAATGCGTTCGTTATAATAATGACGCTCATAGCGAACAAATCAAAGCCGGGCATGATGGGCGAAGTTGTCACGCAGCTCGAAACATCGGGAAGTGTCCACATTTCCGCAACTGGAATATGGGCGTTTCTTGAATTCGTAACACCGGTAGTCGTGATGATCGACACGCTTGGCGTATTTTTCTGGAGCCTTGAACAAGGCGCATCGAATATTGGCAAAGATCTTAAGAGCGATGTTGGCTACCTTTACAAAATGGTTCCGCGCTCCGGCTGGAATCTTTTAGGCGGCAAGCTGATTCTTGGGCTTGCGGAATTTCTTTTCTATGCAGTACAAAGCTTTATCTATCTGCTGATTCTGGAAAAAGTTTCATCTGGCAGTTCATCGGGAATATTCGTGTTTACATGGAACGATGAGGTGACCGCCGCCTCTATGCGTGGATTTTTCCCAGCCCTGACGCTTGTCGCTGCTGTTGTGACGCAGTTCATACTGGGCGCAACACTTGTAGGATTCGCCTCCATAACCGGCACGGCTTTCTTCAAAAACCGCAGGTTCCGCGGTCCGTTCGTTGCTATCGGCATTTTCGCGCTCGCAATTCTTATCGGCAGGGTGAATGTCTTGTTTTTCACAAAAATAGGCATAGAAGACATAACGCAACGCACAATATGGCTCGGTCTGATGATAGAACTGATGTTCTCCGCGATTTTCTACGTTCTGTCGTGCATCCTGTGGGAAAAGAAAGTCTCCGTGTGATTCTAGTCTAAAATGATGGCGGACTTATCGGATTGTCAAGTTTTTAGCATTGCGTAGCTGACAAGTCTCCTGTGTAGAAAGCATTGACGAACGATAGCGACGAGTGAAGAAGCGGTAATGTACTGCTCGTCGCTCGTGAGGAACCTGCTTTCGTACACAGGATGTCAGCGAAAGCAATGCTAAAAGAATGGTTTACGAAACAATAAGTCCGCCTTCAGCATTTATAGAACGCTCTGCAAAAACTGCTTTGTGCGTTCGTTTTCCGGGTTTTCGAAAATCTTATCGGGTGTCCCTTCCTCCAGGATAATCCCGTCGTACATGAACAAAACCCGGTCGGCTACTTCGCGCGCAAAACCCATTTCGTGCGTGACGCAAATCATGGTCATACCTTCGTTCGCAAGGTCCTTCATAACGTTAAGAACCTCGCCTACCATTTCCGGGTCAAGCGCGGAAGTCGGCTCGTCAAAAAGCATAACATCAGGATTCATGGCAAGCGCGCGCACAATCGCGATGCGCTGCTTCTGTCCGCCCGAAAGCGTTGAAGGGTACACATTGGCTTTTTCCGGCAGCCCGATTCGCTCCAAAAGCTTCATCGCCGTGGCCTCAGCCTGCTCTTTTGTCGTAAGCTTTAGCGTCACAGGCGCGAGCGTAATGTTCTGAAGCACCGTCAAATGCGGGAACAAATTGAAGTGCTGGAAGACCATACCCATTTTCTGCCGGTACTTATCGATATCAGCTTTTTTATCAGTTATGTCGGAACCTTCGAACAGAATCGTTCCGTCTGTCGGCTCTTCCAAAAGGTTAAGGCAGCGCAGGAACGTGCTTTTTCCAGAGCCTGAAGGTCCTATAATTACGACTTTTTCACCTTTTTTGATGGTCGTCGTTATATCTTTCAAAACAACAAGATCGCCGAAGCATTTCTTAAGATTTTTAACTTCTATCACTTTTTGCCATCCTTTTCTCTATCGCAGCGAACAGTTTCGTAAGCCCGACCGTAAGAATAAGATAGATTATTGCGCACGTAAGGAGCGGAATCCACGCGTTGTAAGTTGCATTACGAATCATGTCGCCGGCTTTTGTAAGATCGGTAACAGCAATAAAGCTTGCAACGGATGTTTCTTTTATAAGGACGATGAACTCGCTCGCGTATGTGGGCAGAACAGCCTTTATCGCCTGCGGAAGAATGATTTTGCGCAGCGTCTGCCAGCGGCTTAAGCCAAGAGAGCGGCCGGCTTCCATCTGCCCAATGTCTATTCCCTGAATGCCGGCGCGCAGAATTTCTGTACAGTACGCACCGGAGTTAATTCCGTAAGCAAGGATTGCGACTGCAAGCCTGTCCATGCCAAGCGGCGCAAACACGACAAAATAGAAAATCATCAGCTGTGTCGCTAGCGGAATACCGCGGATAACGGTCGTGTAAATTTCGGCAATACCGCGCAGGATTTTTTTTGTGGAGATTTTCATCAGCGCGAAAATACAGCCGAGCGTCGTGCCGATAAGAAGTGCGCACACCGCAATCAGGACCGTAACACCAAGGCCTTGAAAAATTAAATGCCAGCGTCCGCCGGCTATCATCGTATCGTAAATGGATTGAAACATCGTCTTATAATTCTTTGTAGCGGGAATTGACGAAGAGCGCGAAAAGTCCAGTCAGATTCCACACATCGTCTTAAAACAAAAAAAAGGG
>JAIKVO010000120.1 GCA_024685655.1 Treponemataceae bacterium | reverse complement strand
TGTTCTACGTAATCGAGTTCGTTTGAACAGCCGGCTTCTTTCCATAAAATGTCGTCTATGTTTTTAAAGATTTGCTCGTAGTTCATATGAAAGATTATATCAGAAGTATTGCTGTTATTATAGCGAAAAGACTGTCATTTTTTATAAAGCCATCAGCGTTAGGCATACGGAGGGTTTGCGAAGCAAAGTCCTGCGCCTCGCGTGGCGCAGGACCGAGCGGAATGAGCGAGCCCGGAGTTCGCCGACCGCCGGGCGCTGTAAGGTTGTAAGGCTGTGGTGTGACTGTCACGACCGGCGGGAACGCCCTTTTGTTCTGTGCTTTTCTGGACATCTGCCGAACCTTGGGCTATAATTTAAGTATGTTAGATTATATTTTAGCACATCTGCCGTGGTTTTGGCTCGCTATGGCGATTTTCATGTCAATCATGGAGCTGATTCTGCCGGGGCTGACTACGATTTGGTTCGCGCTTGGATCTCTTGTGATGATTCCGTTGTCGTTGCTTCCGATTCCGTTTGTGATTCAGATTGTCATTTTCCTTGTGATTTCCGTTGTTTTGCTGATTTTTACGCGTCCGTTCGCGATGAAAAAGCTTAAGGCGAACAGAGAAAAAACGAATATTGATGCGCTGATAGGAAAAAGTGCGCTTGTCGTCAAGGATATCTCGAAATTTGATAAAGGTGAGGTTAAAATTGACGGAATTGTCTGGACAGCGCGTTCTGAGGACGAGGTTCCGTTGAAAAACGGTGATGAATGCTTTTTGCTCCGCATAGAGGGTGCGACGGCTGTTGTTGGCAAAGAAAAACCTGAGATACAGCAGGAATAGGCGATTTATACCGGGAATGCCCTGTTAAAGTGCTGAATTGTTTAAGTTATAATAAATAAGGAGATTGGTTATGGAATTCTGGGTTCTGATAATCGTACTTATTGTGTTCGTAGTTCTTATAGTGATTAAGAACATCCGTATCGTGCCGCAGTCACAGGCGTACATTCTGGAGCGTCTTGGCGGATATTTGACGACATGGCAGGTTGGTCTTCATGTGAAGCTGCCGTTCATTGATCGTGTCGTGAACAAAGTCTCGCTCAAGGAACGTGTTCTTGATTTCAAGCCGCAGCCTGTAATTACGAAAGATAATGTAACGATGATGATCGATACGGTTATCTATTTCCAGATTACCGACCCGAAACTTTACACTTATGGGGTTGAGAATCCGATGAGCGCGATCGAGAATCTTTCAGCGACGACGCTGCGTAACATAATCGGTGAGCTGGAGCTTGACGGTACGCTTACGAGCCGCGATGTTATAAATACGCGTATGCGCTCAATCCTTGACGAGGCGACAGATCCTTGGGGAATTAAGGTAAACCGCGTTGAGGTAAAGAATATCATTCCGCCGGAAAGCATTCAGGAAGCAATGGAAAAGCAGATGCGCGCCGAACGAGAGCGCCGTGAAGCAATCCTTATTTCTGAAGGTCACAAACAGTCCGCCATTCTTGAGGCCGAGGGAAAGAAAGCCGCGGTTATTCTGGAGGCAGAAGCGAGTAAAGAGGCCCGGATCCTTGAGGCGGAAGCTGCTAAGGAAGCCGCTATTCGTAGGGCAGAAGGTGAGGCGCAGGCTATTCTTTCTGTACAGAAAGCTACGGCAGCCGGTCTTGAGATGATAAAGAACGCCCAGGTTGACGACAAAGTGCTTAAGCTCCGCAGCCTGGAGTCTTTTGAGAAAGCGGCTGACGGACAGGCGACAAAGATTATTATTCCGTCCGATATTCAGAACTTTGCGGGCGTTGTTACCGCGATTTCTGAAATTGGTAAGGGAAATAAATAAAATTTAGCGGATGTCGATTTTGTTAAGATGTTGTGCAAATTATGATTCGACATCCGTATTAAGGAGAAAACATGAGTACACATATTGCTGCCAAAGATGGACAGATCGCGGATTCCGTGCTTTTGCCTGGCGATCCGCTTCGTGCTAAGTATATAGCGGAGAATTTTCTTAAAGATGCGGAGTGTTATACTTCGGTTCGGAATATGTTCGGTTTCACAGGAACTTACAAAGGAAAACGTGTTTCTGTTCAAGGAACTGGAATGGGGCAGCCTTCGCTTTCTATTTATGTAAACGAACTTTTTCAGTTCTACAATGTACAGAAAGCAGTACGCATCGGTACTTGCGGAGCTATGCAGGAAGATATCAACGTGCGTGATCTTATTATTGCGCAAAGTGCATGTACGGATTCCAGCATGATGCTGCAGCGGTTCGGGAACCTTCATTTTGCGCCTACTCCTGACTGGGGTTTGCTCAGAAAAGCAGTTGAAGTTGCTGAGGCGAAGGGTTTTAATCCGCATGTAGGAGCGGTCGTTTCAAGCGATTTGTTCTATGACGAGAACGAGAACTGGAAGCTGTGGGCAAAGTACGGCGTTCTCGCTGCTGAGATGGAAGCCGCAGAGCTTTTTACGCTCGCGAAGAAATTCAACCGCAAGGCTCTTGCCGTGCTTACTGTATCGGATCATATTGTGAAACACCAGGAGACATCTGCGGAGGAACGGCAAACATCGTTCTCACAGATGGTCGAAGTTGCATTGGATACTGTAACGTCTATGTAGTATGAGTGCAACTATTCGCACCTTTATGTGTTCTATATTTTGAGAGAGAGTTAAAACACGAGTAAATTTTCGAGAACGTGATTAATATGGAAGTTATTAATCACGTTTTCTTAAAGTGGGGATTTGTGCCACCCTGTTGATTTTGGAGTATTTATGAAACCTACATTACTTGTTCTTGCTGCTGGAATGGGAAGCCGCTATGGTGGTGTAAAACAAATTGATGCCGTTGGACTTCATGGAGAATGTCTTCTTGATTTTTCAACTTTTGACGCTAAAAGAAGCGGTTTTGGAAAAGTAGTTTACATTATCAGAAAAGATATTGAGAAAGATTTTAGGGAGCGACTTTTTGACCGCGTTGCCGCCAATTTCGATGCGGAATATGTTTTCCAGACGCCTGACGCGCTTTTTACTGAAGAACAGAAAAAACTGATTTCTCCGGAGCGCAAAAAGCCTTGGGGAACAATTCATGCCGTTCTTTGTGCGGAGAACAGCATAAAAACGCCGTTTGCAGTTATAAACGCTGACGACTACTACGGTCGCGATGCTTTTGCGACGATGCATGATCATCTTGTAACGCTTACATCAGATTCTACAGAACATGCGATGGTCGGCTATGTGTTGAAAAACACGATGAGTCCATCCGGTTCTGTTTCAAGAGGTGTATGTAATGTGAAAGATGGGTATCTTGAATCAATACACGAAAATACAAAGATTTACTTTGAAAATGGAAAGGTTATTACAGAGCTGGAGGACGGCAAACACGAGCTGACCGGCGATGAATGGGTTTCCATGAATTTCTTCGGATTTTCAATTTCTGCTTTCAAGCCATTTCACGAATATTGGGATGATTTTGTCAAGAACAACGTTTCCGCGCTAAAAAGCGAGGCATATCTTCCAGAGGCAGCCAGCCGGATTGTTACTTCCGGTCAGGGCAGAATAAAGTTCTGCTCATCTACTGAAAAGTGGTTCGGCATGACGTACCCGGAAGACCGAGAGAACGTCAAGAACGAGATTGCTGCGAAGATAAAGAGCGGTTACTATCCCGAAAAGCTTTGGGAAAAATAAGAATACAATAGGATAATAATAGATGTTTCTTTCTGTTCCTTATGTCTCTGAGAAAGTGTGGGGATACGAACGCTGGATAGCGTCCGCCCACGCAGTCGGAAATTCTACGGCGGATAAATCTGCCCTGCCCGAATATGCAGGAAAAACCCTTGGCGAGATAACCGGAGGAGATTTTCCGCTTTTGGTGAAGCTGATTCAGGCGAACGACACTCTTTCAGTACAGGTTCACCCGGATGACGAGTATGCCCGCCGGGTAGAAAATACGTACGGCAAGACAGAGTGCTGGTACATTCTGGATGCGGTTCCCGGTGCGACGCTTGTGTGCGGCCTTAACAAAGAGTACACAAAAGGTGAGCTTGAAGCGGCTCTTAATGGTGGTACGCTTGCCGACTGCTTGAAATATGTTCCCGTGTCAAAAGGCGACTTTGTGTTTATCCCGGCGGGCACTGTGCACGCTATTCAGGGCGGGTTAAGGCTGCTTGAGGTTCAGGAGCCGAGTGACATTACGTACAGGCTTTATGACTGGGGTCGCCCGCGCGAGATTCACGTTGCGAAAGCTCTTGAAGTAACAAAATGCAGCGCGCCGGAGCCGGTACGGAATTTCTCTGGCGTGTTCAGCTGTGATTATTTCCGGCTTGAAAAATGCGTTGTTTGTGCCGGGGCGTCATGCGGCGCAAGTTTGTCTGTGGCGGATGGTGTAAGTTCTGGCGCGGGCGACACGCATAATGGAATCATAGCCGAGCCGGTCGTACAGCTGCCGGGCAAAAGAAAAGAAGCGTCTGCGGTGCTTTTTATTCTGGAAGGCGAGGGTACGCTTTCTTCAAGCCGTGGGAACTCACTTTCTGTAAAGCCTGAGGACACTGTTATTCTTTCTGCGGACGAGGATGTTACGGTTTCCCCGGCAGTGGGAAAATCACTTTCCTACATGAAAATAACGATACCGATGTAGTTAAACACCTTCATACACACTTTTCTCTCAGTACTCTCGCCAACATCCATGCAAAACCACAAGTTCAGCACTCCGTGCTTCAATAGTGGTTTGCATGGGACTGTTGGCTACGCACTGAGAGAAAACTATTCCTCTAATGTTTTTTCAATGACGTATCTTGATTTTCAATCGGGTTACATAAAAAAGGCGCAAGTGGATATTCCAAAGCGGATAATTCCAACCTGCGCCATTTTTTTGTCCAAGCCGGAAGAATAGGGGTCTTGGGGAAAGAAACCGCCACTTTCGACAAGAAAGTGGAAGGTGTCGTTCCCCAAGCAAATCCTTTTACTCTTCCAGATTCTGGATAGTGATGAACTCTTTCGCCGCTGCGATAACGTCGTCCGCAATCTTGCCGGAAATAGGATCGTAGTGGTCGAATGAAGTTTCGAAACTTCCCGTGCCGCTCGTTATTGAGCGAAGGTCAATTGCGTAGCGCAAAAGCTCTGATTGAGGAACCTGCGCGCGGATTTCTTCAATTCCACCCTCAATGTCGCTCTGTCCAAGAATGCGTCCTCGGCGACCAGAGAAGTCAGACATAATATCACCAAGATATTTCGACTCAACCCAAACTGTGATGTTCATAATCGGCTCAAGAAGAATCGGGCCCGCCTGGCGCATTGCGTCGCGGAAAGCGTTACGTGAAGCAATCTTGAACGCAAGTTCAGAAGAGTCAACCGGGTGCTCTTTACCATCAAGAACTGTCGTCGCCACGTCAACTACAGGGTAGCCGGCGAGAACACCGTTCAGCATAGCTTCCTTAACGCCTTTCTCAACGCCAGGGATGTAGCTCTTTGAAATCGCGCCGCCGAAAACAGCGTTCGTGAATTTGTAGTTCTCGCCGCGTTCAAGAGGCTCAATTGCAAGAACAACGCGTCCGTACTGGCCGTGACCACCGGACTGCTTCTTGTGCGTGTATTCCGCCTGCGCTTTTCGCTGAATTGTCTCGCGGTATGCAATGCGCGGAATCGTTGTGTTGATTTGGAGCTTGTTCTGGTTTTTAAGCTTGTCAAGCAATATCGTGATATGGAGCTCGCCCATACCGGAAAGAACATTCTGCTTTGTCTCAGGATTGTATTTATAAGAAAGCGTCCTGTCTTCTTCTGCTGCATGGGCAAGAAGCTCGCTCATCTTGTCTTCGTCTTTCTTGTTGTCTGCTGAAACAGCCATAGAATAGATCGGGTACGGATGGCGCAGGCGGACGAACGGAATTGCGTCCTGTGCGGCGGCGAGCGTGTCGCTTGTTTTTGCAAGGGGCAGCTTTGTTGCGATGATAATATCGCCAGCGTTCGCGACTTTAACTTCCTCAAGCTTCTTTCCTATTGAGCGGAAAATCTTTCCAATCTTCTCTTTGCGACCTTCCGTGATGTTCCAGTATTCTGTTTCCGGCGTGAAGGAGCCTGTAATAATCTTGATGTAAGAAAGTTTGCCAGAGAACTGGTCGCTCGCAGTCTTTACGACAAGGGCTGTCATCGGACCGTCGCCGACTTTAACTGTTGATGTCTCGTCATCAGCCTTTTTTGCTGTCTCAATCGCGTCTTCTGGTGACGGTGCTATATCCGCAATAAAGTTTAGGTATGGAACAAGACCGGAATTTTGCGTTACGGAGCCTACAAAGCTCGGCACGATGCGGTTGTTCTTGAACGCTTCTTTCAATCCCTTTGAGATTTCTTCTGGAGTAAGCTCACCTTCATCGATAAATTTTATAAGAAGATCGTCATCGCCTTCTGCTGCGGCACCAGCAAGGATGCTTAATGCAGTATCGTATTCCTCTTTGTAATCAGCCGGAATGTCGGTGTCTGTTTCTTTTGCGCCTGCTGCCGGAACTGGATATGCGCGTCCGTTCAGAACATCGATAACGCCTTCCCACTTTCCGCTTTTTTTCATCGGAATCGTAACACGGCAAACTTCTACATTGAATTTATCGTGAATATCTTTAGCAATAGCTTCGTCATCTGTGCGCTCTTCTTCGCCCCTGTTGATGAAAACCATGCGGCTCTTGTTGCGTCTGTCAAGGTCGCGCCACAGTTTGACTGTCTCAATCTGAACGCCGTTACGGCCGTCAATAAGAAGCGATGCAATTTCACTCGACCTGAAAGCGGATATAACTTCGCCCGTGAAGTCTGCTGAACCTGGCGTATCCCAGAAGTTTATATTTTTGTCTTTCCAAGTTATATGAGAAAGTGATGCATACACTGAAATCTTTCTTTCAATTTCCTCCGGTGCGGAATCGCTTACTGTCTTGCCGGAAGCTGTTGTCTCAGCTTTTGAAATAACCCCGCCCGTCAGAAGAAGTTGTTCCATAAAGGTTGTTTTGCCGGTCTGACCATGACCTGCAATTGCCACGTTTCTTAACTGTGCC
>JAIKVO010000115.1 GCA_024685655.1 Treponemataceae bacterium | reverse complement strand
TGGTCAGGACGATTATGAAAAGAACCGTAACTACTGGAAATACCTTAAAGCAAAGCTCAAAAAAGCTGGAAATCAACTGGGTAGTGTTACTACCCAGTTCAAATTGACTGCACCAGATGGTAAAAAACGTTTTTCCAATGTTATGGACTATAATCAGGTCATTGAACTTGCAAAGAATTTTCCAAATACAAAATCTACAAAGTTTATTGAATGGTTTACATATAGTGATGAAACGATAGACGGCAAAAGCAAGACAAAAGCGTACGCACTTTTTGAAAGCTCTCTTTTAGATAGCATAGAGGTCGGCACTACAAACGGATTAAAACAGATTCACGCATATCTTTTTGGTGGATTATACGACTTTGCGGGGAAAATCCGCACGGTAAATATATCAAAAGGTGGCTTTAAGTTCGCTGCAGCTGAGTTTTTGCCTCAGACTTTAGAGCAGATAGAAAAAATGAGCGAAGTAACTTTTGAACAGATCGTGGATAAATATGTAGAAATGAATATAGCTCATCCGTTTCGCGAAGGAAACGGTAGAAGTACAAGAATATGGCTAGATTTGATGCTTAAAAAGAATTTAAAGATGTGTGTTGATTGGAGCAAGATAAACAAGAAAGATTATCTTTCAGCCATGGAAGAAAGCTCTATAGATTCAAATCATATAAAACAACTTTTAGAAAATGCACTGACTGACAAAATCAACGATCGCGAAATGTTCATGAAGGGCATAGATTATTCATATTATTATGAGGAAGCGGAGTAGCTAGGTCATTTCCACTTCAAAATAGCAACCTTACACCATGTGGAAACATTTTTTTTCATAAAATCATCGTTTTTTTGAGAAATTCCAGACAAATTCTCTGAAAAAAAGTCAAAAAAATTTTAAATTTTACTTGACCTTCCACCAAATGGAAGGCTTAGGATATATTCAAGCGGCGGGAAAAACGCAAATCTCGCGAAACTTAAAAAGAAGGTTCTGCATGAAAATTAATCAAGTAGAAGAGCTGGTCGGCATTACTAAAAAGAACATTCGTTTCTATGAGGATGCAGGACTGCTTAACCCAAAACGGAATCCTCAGAATGATTACCGGGATTATTCTCTTGAGGATGTTCAGATACTTGAGCGGATCAAACTGCTTCGCAAGCTTTCTGTTCCTATAGAAGAAATAAGGCTGCTGTTTGATGGCAAATGCTCGTTCAAGAGCTGCATGGAAAATCAGATAGAGCGTCTTACTAAGGAACAGCAAAATGCGGAGCGCATGAAAGAGCTTTGCAGCAGTCTTAATGTTGAGACAATAGATATCAATGCTCTGAATGCGGCGGGTTATCTTGATAAGATGACGGAACTGGAAAAAGGAGGTACTAAATTCGTGGATATTGAGAAAGAAGATATAAAACGGAAGAAAAAATCCGGGGCGGCAATTGCGGCTGCCGTGTTCTGCGGCTTTATGGGGCTTATACTGCTGTCAATTTTTATAGCGTTAAAATCCGTTCCAACCAAAGAAATCTTTGGAGAAGGATTTTTGCCGCTTTTAATTGTAGTGTCTATTATTATCTGCGTTATTGCAGGTACGATAATTGCGTTAAAACAAAGATTCAACGAGATTAATAAAGGAGAAGAATATGAAGCTCGTAACTATTGAGAATATTCCTGGACAGGATTTTGAAGTTCTTGGAATGGTAAAGGGAACAATCGTTCAGTCAAAGAATTTTGGACGTGATTTTATGGCAGGTCTGAAAACGCTCGTTGGTGGAGAGATTGTCGGTTACACGGAGATGCTCAACGAAGCCCGTCAGATTGCGACAAAGCGCATGGTTGACGAGGCAGAGAAGCTCGGCGCGGATGCTATTGTTGGCGTTCGGTACGGATCATCAGCTGTTATGCAGGGTGCGGCAGAGGTTGTGGCTTACGGAACAGCCGTTAAAATGAAATAAATAAAAACCCGGCTGCAGCAATGCTGGTAAGGCCGGGTTCTTTATATACTACGGAGGGAGTTTGTAATATTCAAAAAAAAATTGAAATTCCCTCATTTTACTTGACTGTATTTTTGAATTAGTGTATCAATATGTTAATACACGGGAGAGCAAGTCGGTTTTCCCTTTATATGATGGCTGACCCATTTTGATGTCAGTTTTTTCAGGAGGTCATTTATGGCTATTATCAAGCTTCAGGATATCCGTAAAGTGTATCCATTAGGAAAAGTGGAAGTTGAGGCAGTTAAGAAAGCATCTTTTGAGATAAACAAAGGTGAGTTTGCTGTTATTTCTGGACCTTCCGGTTCTGGTAAATCAACAATCCTCAATATGATCGGACTCATTGATGTTCCAACGTCAGGATATCTTGAGATAGATGGAAAAGATATTTATGGGGACTATTTTAATTCGAAGCAGGCTGCAAAGGCTGTAAAGAAAGGAATTTTGCCCGCAAAGACAGATAAACGCATTACAAAGCTCCGTCACTCATCAATCGGGTTTATTTTCCAGACGTTCAACCTTATTCCGGTTCTGAACGTTTATGAGAACATAGAGTTCCCTCTTCTTCTGGACAAGACCAATATGAGTTCTAAGGAGAAAGCAGACTGGATAAACTACCTTATTGAGAAGGTTGGTCTTACTGAATGGAAGACACACAAGCCTAACGAGCTTTCCGGTGGTCAGCGTCAGCGTGCTGCTGTTGCGCGCGCTCTTGTCACAAAGTCACCTATCATTCTTGCTGATGAGCCGACAGCTAACCTCGACTCAAAGAACGGTGACCAGATACTCGCCCTTATGAAAGATCTTAACAAGGAATTTCAGACGACATTTGTTTTCTCTACCCATGACGCAAAAATCGTTAATATGTGCAACCATATTATCAAACTGCTTGATGGTGAGATTGTGGAAGATAAATATACCGCAGAGAAAATTGCGGAGGTATAAAGATGCCTGCAGTTATTAGAATTGCTCTTGGAAACTTGTGGGAGCATAAGTCAAAGACAATTATTCTGGGGCTTCTTATAATGATTGGTGTTGCAATCATCATCATAGGAAATGCTTTCCTGGAAGCTTCAAAAACGAGTCTTCAGCGTGATTTTGTCGAAAACTACACGGGAGACATAATGATTCACGGTCCTGACGTTGAGAACGGACGCATTTCGCTGTTCGGTGTTTCTGCCGTAACAGTCGGCTCAATGCCAAGCACACCGGCGATTCCAGATACGGAAGAGCTTAGGAAAATCGTAGCCGAATATGATGACGCACACCATGTTGTAGCGAATCAGGGTTCTGTAATATCGACTATGCTGATGCTCAGTTCTGAGAATGCTGATCCGAATTATGAGAGAGATCCTTCTGCGACATATCCGTATGGCTATGCGTTCGCTGGTTCCCCTGACTATTACGACATGTTCTCTAGTATCAAACTGCTTGAAGGAACGCTTCCTTCACAGACGGAGCCTACGATTCTTATTGAGAGCACCACGAAGAAAAACTTCGAGGATTATTACGGTATCCCTGTAAATGTCGGCGACAAGGTTCTTGCCATCGGTATTATGGGAGGTCAGACACTCCGCGAGGTTACGGTTTGCGGTATTTTTGAGAAATCAAACATTGACTCGGCTATGGTAGATGTTTGTTACATTGATCCGAATACTGCAAGGGCTTTCGCAAACCTTACGTACGGCTCAATTTTTGCTGAGGAATTGCCGGAGACTGTTGATATTGGGTTGAGTTCTCTTTCAGAAGATGACCTTTTTGGCAGCTTTGACGGAGATATTTTTGAAGATGATATGTTCGACTTCTCGGACGCAGCCGTAACCGACGTTGCGCTTTCCGAAGAAGATTACGACAACATTCTTGGTGACACTTCGTTGCGAGACCTTCTTAACACTGTTGATGACGGTGCTTGGAACTTCCTTTTGCTGAAGCTTAAGAACAAGAATGATGCTCCTAGGGTAATTGCTGATCTTAACGCGATTTTCCGCGAGAAGGGCATTATGTGTACCGCCGTTGACTGGGAAGGTGCTGCCGCCGATTTCGTCGAGGCAACAGGTTTGCTTTCAGGTGTTTTCACTGTGATGATTGTGCTTCTTGCTGTAGTAGTGTTCATTGTTATTATGAATACGCTCGTCGTTTCTGTTCTTGAAAGAACCGGCGAAATCGGCACGATGCGCGCTCTTGGCGGTTCAAGAGGCTTTATACGCAAGCTTTTCTTTACGGAAGCTGTTACAACATCAGGATTTGCCTGCATTGCGGGTGTTATCCTTGGTCTTTTGGTG
>JAIKVO010000080.1 GCA_024685655.1 Treponemataceae bacterium | reverse complement strand
CGAAAGGATTTTACTACAAAGCTCAAAGAAACTTTTGACATTCCTTTCGAACTCAAGCAGCATGAAATCTTTAACGAGATTATTATGCCTGCTACAAAAATTTAAACTAAACGACCTTCCGAAAACGGAAGGTGGTACACCACTTTTTAGCGATTTTGTGCTAATACATAAACGATTCCCCTTGTGGGGGAAAATCCAGGAGGAGCTATGAAAATAGAGTTAAATACCTCAAAAGAGGAAGTTTCTTTTGGGGAATACAGGATACAAATGAATGACAAAGGTGGTGTTCTGTATAAAAACAAGGAGGAGATTATTGAAATTAAACACTCTCCCCCATGGAACAGAAGCGGTGTTACCGCTGCTCAGGTGGGTTCCTGCAAAGAAACTAATTTTATAAATTTGTCTTTACAGGAACAAATTTTATTTGCATTATTAGCGAGTGTTTATGAAAATTACATAAAACACAAACTAAAAATTCAAAAAGGATATTTATTGCTTTCTTATAAAGAAGCAATGAATGTAAAACCGGCAGAAGACATAAAGATACAAAAAAAGCTTCTGCGCGGAGCAAACGAAAGGATTTTCTTTGGCAAAAAAGATTCACCAAGGCAAATCTTAAAGTTTGCTAAAATAGGTGCTACCTGTTTTCTCACACCAGGTAGCGTTCAGAAAAAAGAAGCTATGAGAATTTTTAAAAAAATAAAAAAGATAAAAATCATCTCATAGCCTAACCCCTCCGCATATAAACGAGACTGTGAAGTCCTTTCTGTAAATTCAGTAGGCAGCGATAAAAAGTTTTAATACGGGTATGTCCCGCAAGCAGCTGACAGCTGCTGTTTCTTTTCTGAATATAAATAACTGCTGATTTTTTATCAAGAGTTAAATACTAAAGACAGCTTCCCTGGCAGGAAGTTGTCTTTTTTTGTTCAGTCAGGCAGACGGCCCTCGTACATTATGCACATTTCACCGTAGGCCTGGCCCCAGTTATGAATCGGCTGAGTCCATTTTGAAGAATTGCACAATAAAATATTGGGAGTATTAAAGTTTTATTCATTGCCAGGGGTTTATTTGGAGTTCAAACCTATAGAACTTTCTGATATTGGTTCAAAAAAAGGAATATATTGGCGAGATCTGATGAAGGAGTAAGTATACCCCTAAAATTGTTGTTTGTTTTTCTCCGTTTTCGGTGAAAAAAAACGATTTTTTTTGGGGGGTATCCCTTTACAAATTTCACAAAATCTTATATTCTTCTGTTGTATAAGTACGAGCATATCCGTACTTTTTGCATAAATACATACGTTATTGTCCGTATGTTTTAGGAAAAACTATATGACTAATTCCGAACACTATTGCGCAATAGGCAATTTCATAATGTCTCTTTTCCAGAACCATATAGATAATCTGAACAAAACAGAAGCAGCGTCTCTCGATTATAAGGAGATTAAAAACTTCAAGGAAAAAAAAGCAACTCAGGCCGAACTTGCCAGGTTGCTCGGAGATGACAAGACCTTTTCGAAAACAACCTTATCCGGTTATATAACGGGTGCCTCCCCCGTTCCTCTGGAAACAGTATTAAAACTTAATGAGCGGCTTCATTTGAAATCAGATTCATTTCTCAAGCTGGTTGAGCTTTTTGTTCGGCAGAGTCCTGTATTTTCAACTGCCCTTCTTCCTGAAGAAAATGGTTCAGCCATGAAAGAAGCAGCAGCACAAATTAACTCTATTTTTATTAATACAATCACACTGAAAATACTATTTGAAATCTCAAAATCGCAATATCCGGAAGATATTGAAATACAGTTCAGGCATGATCTTCACAATAAGCTTAAAGAAATTACAAATAAAATTGTTTCTATGTATGCAAGAAATAATACAGAAATAAAAGAGATTGCAAAACTTGTTTTAGGAGCTAAGGAAGGATAACCATCAGGCGGTAAATGTCGATTGATGAATTTAGACATCCCGATATTCCTTCCATGTGCAAGCCAAACAGGAGGCCGAACCAATCGGCCTCCCTATTCTTATTTGGCTAATTTTCCAAGTTTATTCCTAAGAAAATCCAACGTTTCCCGAAAAGCATTTTTCTCAACAGCCTCAACATTCATCCTATGGCAATACGGACACCTTGAGATTAAATCCATTGGACCGATCGCATCACTGGTTGTCTTTGAGAAACAGCTCCTGCAGTTCTTACAACGAAAATGCCTTTTCACCGGCATACAGTTATTCATCATTGTCTTTCTTTTCTTTTTCTGCCTCTGCATCGGAACGTGATTCATCTGGAAAGTTTTCGATTATATTACCTTCAATCAGTTTTTCCGCAAGCAGTGCAGTACCGATTATTCCGGCAACACCAACGATGACACCTGCCAAAAATCCTTTACCAAAACCCATAATTTCTGCCTCCTTATCCTAAGGTTTTAGATTTTCTATTTCCTTTTCTGATAGTCGCTTCAGTTCATCTGAATTCAGGACGAGTTCAGTAGAACAATCCAAATTGCTTGAATCCCCTTCCCGATTCCATGTGAGATTTAACCGCCAGCAGATATTCTTCAAGAAACCGCCCAAGACTGATTCATCATGTTTGTTCAGCATCTTTTTTCTTTTTCTCCTTGTGCTTGTCCACCAATACCTTTGTGATTCCGGCGGCCAGTCCTGCCGAGATTGCGCCACAGGCAGCGGCAGACAGGCCTCCGGAGATTGTGATGGTTGTCGTCACAAGCCCTGCTATTACCGGTAATAAGAAAATCATTCCGGCTTCCCCCTTAAAAATAAATTAAGCTCCCCATAAGGAGAGCTTCTTATGACCCGTTCGTTCAGCCCCCGAATATTCAGTCTTGTAATCATGTGAATAAAGTGACCGATTGATTTTTCTCTCAAGTTCATCCCTCATCTGAGAACGGCAACCTTCATAATCAGATCCAGTGTTGACAAGCTCAATGTCCAAAGCCAAAGAATAAGTCCGGTCAAATGTTGTCATGCGGCATCCTCCATATCAAAGGTCTCAGACATTAAATCCCCCGTATCCTCGCAAAGACATTCCCCTTCCTTAAAGTGGAAATGCTCCCAAAAACCAAAGCCGGGTTCTTCACTTCTTATTTCTACCTCAAGCTTAAGGGCTTCGGTTGCTTCCCTAAGACAGGTAAGTTTCGGATCCGTCCTGTGACCGTCCGTATAGTAGGTATAAGAACCTTCGCACATACAGCTGTAGACGCTCCATGCACAGCATCCGAAAATCCTCATCGTTTTTGTACCGTTATCATCAACAGATTCATTCTCAATATTTGCATCGAAAATACGCGCAAAGTATTTTGGTGAATTGTCGTAGTCGGTAAGGTATCGGTAGAAAGCATCAACGCATTCGCTCTTTCCACGAACCATCATCCTGAAATCACACCAGTTCGCCATAATCATTTTCTCCTTAAAACAAAAGCCACCCTGTTTCCAAGGTGGCCCCGTATCAATGAACATTCAAGCTCTTCATGCCGCAGGAGGGAAATCTCCGGGAAGAGTCTTCGCTACTTCCTGGAACGGAGTTTCCTCGATACGCACCCTGCTGAATGGCTTCCCGTCTCCCTTTACCGAAGTAAAGAGCCCTGTCCTCGAATTGCGCTTAACCCATTTTCCGATTCTTGGATTATAGATTTGCGTCCTGTCCTTAAAATCCTCTGTCCTGAACGGAAGGACGTTCAGCTGCTTTGCAGCAATCTTTGTATTTTTTCGCATAGTTTTTTCCTCCTTCTGCGAATTATTGTTTTTGACGTTTCCGATGAACTGGTAGACTTTTTCTACCCATTCAACGGCCCCGACAACTCTCCACGCGACATGACTTTTCCCTGCCCATCCATGTATATAGGCTTTGGTCTGCTGCAGATCCACAT
>JAIKVO010000276.1 GCA_024685655.1 Treponemataceae bacterium | reverse complement strand
CGTTTACGAAACGCTTACCTGTTGTAGGATTGATGTAAACTGTGTAGTTACCACCACCGAATGCAAGCTGTCCGTTGTCGATCCAAGAAATAGGCATAAGCTGTGTATACTCAAGTCCTGTTACGTCAGCACCTGCAGCCTGTCCCATCTTGATACCGTCACCCTGCATTGAAGAGCGGTTTGTTGTCTGAGTACGGCTTGTGATCTTATCTTTCTCCCAGTACTCGTTTGTTTCCATAACCTTAGCTACGTTAGCTGCATAACCACCTGTAGCAAGAACAACACCCTTTGTTGCGTGTGCTGTAACCTGCGTACCGTCGTACATAACAGCCTTAACTCCAGTTACTTTGCCGTTCTCTACGATGAGCTCTTTAGCTTCTGTGCGGCGCATAATCTCGTTGCCTTCAGTCTTTGTCGTGATGGTTTCGAGAGGATACTTGAAGTATGTTCCCCACTGCATTGCTGTTGGGCCTGACTTGAGGTAGTCATTCTCACGCTGCCAGAGAGCACCTACGATTGTAGGCTGAGTTGCGTTGTCGAATGCAGATCCCTGATCAACGAGCCAGCGTTTAAGGTCCTGTCCGTCTTTGATGAACTGGCAAACAAGGTCATAATCTCCGTAAATCCATGATGAGAAATCTGCGTTCGGGCGGAGTCCACCATAGTATGTCTGGAAGATATGAAGGTTGACTGTTGAGAACAATGTAAGAGCAGACTCATTTGTTCCTTTCTTAAGCTTCGGCTCTGCCCAAGCGAGGTAATCTTTGATCTCTTTCTTAAGCTCGCGAAGTACAGGCAGATACTCCTGATGTACACCGTGTGTAGAAAGTCTTTCGATATCACCAGCTTCGAACCAGTCTTTTGCTCCAGTCGGGTCAAATGGTTTCTCGCTCCAGTTAAGGATTGTCTTAAGAACAGCGATGTTTCCGTTAGCCATCTTTACTTTTTCGTATGTCTTTCCGTCGCCGGAATAAACACCTGTCGTTGCATCTGGTCTGTCCTTCTCCCAAACGAGGTAAGGCATTACAGACTGATACTGACCACCAGAAACAACCGTGTTACCACCAATTTCAGCGTTCTTCTCGATGATGAGAACTTTGTAGCCGTTCTGAGCTGACTGAGCAGCTGCAGCGATACCAGCACCACCAGCACCAACAACGATAACATCATATGTTACGTCAATAGGAGCCTGTGGATTGTGTACTACAGTGTTCTTCTTGAAGTCTTCCATCTTTGTTGCGCCAGCTTTCTGTGCAGCGTCGTTCAAAGCATTTTTGATAGCCATAGATGTGAATGTTGCACCAGAAACTACATCGATACCAGAACCGTTTGCAGCGATTGCATCAGCGAACATGATGTCGAATGCAGGATCACCAACATGAGCTGTCTCTTTGTGTGACTGAACTTGGATGTCCGTGATTGCACTGTCACTGAATGTTACGTCAAGAACAACAGGACCATTCATACCCTTAGCTGTTCCAGAGTATGTACCAGCCTTGTATTTGATCGCGACATTTTTGTGAACCGGTGTACCGAGCGCATTGTCAACAGCTTTTTTGATTGCCTCAGATGTAACTGTTGCACCTGAAACTGCATCAACTTTCGTTGACTGTGCTTTTACGATTGCAGCCGGGATATCAGTGATGGCAGCATCAGAGATTCCAGGTGTTTCCTCGTGTTTTGTAACAACAACAGAGGAAATTTTGCCGCCTGCTACAGTAACGCTTACAGCGATATCACCGTTGCGTCCCTTTGCAGTACCTGCATATGTACCATCATCATACTTCTTTGAACAAGATGTGAAGCCAATAACGACACAGCAGATGAGCAGCCAAAGTGAAAATAATTTTCTCATGGTTTCCCTTCCTTTTTGTGAGCATGATAATATGATTTTAACAAACTGAAGATTTTGAAAAATCATATTTATCGCATGTCTGTTCGTAAACTAACATGACCCACTTTTTTTATTTTAACACAGAATGCCAGATGTTACAACATATAAGGTAAAAATTTATCCGTTTATCATTTATTAATCCTAATTTATTGATATACTTAAATTTACAAAAAAAATGATCATTCTGTTTTTTTTGCTACAATTACGTAACGCCAAAAAAAAGCCCCGCCGGATATCCAGCGAGGCTTGTAAATATCTATTTATAAAGTCGCATCGAAACGAAACAATCATTACCGTTCGGTGCATCCACGAACACTTACAATTTCGGGATTATTACGCCTTAGGACGCAAATCGTTCACGCGCTTTGCCTTTGTCTCCGCCTGCGGGATTGATCCCGGCTCCTTAAGCTCGATAATCGGCTTAATCGTGATGAGCGCGGACATTTCCTCGCGGAGTTTGTCGCGAAGGTTGTTCATAACGCGGGCATCGTCGGCGAAGAGCTCCGGCGTAACTTCAACCTGAACGGTGAGTTTGTCCATATCGCCTTTCTTTTCGACGACGATAAGATAGTTCGCGCCAACGCCTTTTTCTTTGAGGAGAACTTCCTCAATCTGGCTTGGGAAGACGTTAACGCCGTTGATAATAAGCATATCGTCGGTGCGGCCGGTGAAACGCGCGATACGGCGGTGCGTTCTTCCGCATGGACACGGTTCAGGGATAACGCGTGTAAGGTCGCGCGTGCGGTAGCGAAGAAGAGGCATTGCGTCACGGCAAAGAATTGTCATGACAAGCTCGCCTTCCTCACCGTCCGGAACAGGCTCCAGTGTCTCAGGGTTTATAATTTCCATTATGTAGCGGTCTTCCCAAACGTGCATTCCCTTGCGAAGCTGGCATTCGAACGCAACACCGGGGCCGTTGAGCTCGCTCATACCGTAGCAGTTGTATACTTCGATGCCGAGCTCTTTTTCCATCTTGTTGCGAAGCTCCTCTGAATAAGGCTCCGCACCGGAAATACCGATTCTCCACTTGAACTCTTCGCGCTTGTATTCACTTTCTTTAATAGCCTGGTTCAAGTGAAGCATATAGCTAGGTGTTGCATGAGTAACAGAAGTTCCAAAGTCATGCATGAACTTTATCTGGCGAAGCGTATTTCCAGAACTTGTAGGAATAACAGTCATTCCGACTTTTTCTGCGCCGTAGTGGAAGTTCATACCGCCTGTAAAAAGACCGTATGTCATCATGTTCTGGCATGTATCTTTGTTTGTGCATCCGGCTCCTGCAAGACCGCGGGCCATTGTATCGGCCGCCATATCAACGTCTTTTGCAGTCATGTAGATAACTGTAGGCGTTCCTGTTGTGCCGCTTGAAGCATGGACGCGGACAACCTGATCGAACGGAACGGCAAGAAGTCCGTATGGATAAACTTCACGAAGGTCGTATTTCGTCGTAAACGGGATTTTGCGCAGATCCGCGAGCGTCTTTATATCATCCGGACCTGTAATTCCTGCTTTTGTAAGGCGTTCCTTGTAAAAAGAAGTTTTAAAAGCGTTAGCCACCTGTTTTTTAAGAGCGGCAAGCTGAAATGCCTCGATAGTGTCGCGGCTCATTGTCTCCGCGTCTTTGTCCCAGTAAGAAAATTCTCTTTCCATAAGTTACACGCCGCAAAAGCAGCTTTCTCCTTTGTTTTTGCGAACCTTCAGCCACGACTTCTCGCCGCACAACGCAAAAAACTGCGTCATGCAAAGCCAGCGCAAATCATGCGCACGTCCCGACCTACGGCTCTTATGCTTTGCGCGAAACGCGCTTATCTTTTTGCTCCAAGCTCCAGAGCCTTTGCGTTAGCCTCTACAAGAGCCGGGTCTTTTTTCTCGAACCTGTCGCGCACAGCCTGAAGAACAGTCTCTTTGCTGACAGGCATGTACTCCAGTGCGGCACCGATAAGAACCATGTTCTCGCATTTGATGTTTCCCGCTTCTTTTGCAAGCTCGGCGGACTTCACGATATGCGAGGTAGGAAGCGCGTTTATTGCGCCGTACACTTTCTCAATTTCCGGGTAGTTTCCGATGTTCACAAAAGGCTCGGCGGCGGTTACAAGAACGCCTTTCTCGCTGAGCCACGGCAAGTAGCGGAGACTTTCCATAGGCTCCATAGCAAGAATCATGTCTGCTTTTCCAAGCGGAATAAGGTCGGATGCAATTTCGCCGTCAGAAAGACGAAGATGCGCAGAAACACCGCCGCCCCGCTGGCTCATTCCGTGAACTTCTGACTGGCGCACGGAAAGCCCGTCTTTCATAGCCGCCGCAGCGATAATCGCCGCGATGGAGAGAACACCCTGACCGCCGACTCCGGCAAGAATTATATCGTATTTCATAACTACTCCTTTTAAAACTTGTCGCGCATCCGCGAACAGCTGCATCGCGCGCCGCTTCACAACCCGCGACCGCCTACTTTTTTGCATGTTCCGCGAGCTTCTTGTTTTTCTCCGCTTTCGTGCGGATGCGGAATGCCTCAAGGCATTCACGGCGCATGATCACGACGGAAACTCCGCGATACTCAGCTTCCTCAACAAGGATTTTCGCATTCTCCTCGTGTTTTGAAGGATTCGTATCAAGCACGCGAACATGCTCCGGCTCAACGCCAAGACCTTTTACAAGCGGCTCGAAACTGCTTGAAGGGATAATCGTCTTCTGGCATCCCGTCATAGCGACGATTGAGTTATCAAGAATCATTATCGTTACAGGCGTTTTTGTCGAAACGCAGTCAACAAGGTTCGTCATGCCGGAATGCATGAACGTCGAATCACCGATAACGCCGAACGCATACTTAACGCCAGCCTGCGACGCACCGCGAGCCATACCGACCGACGCGCCCATACAAACTATAGTTTCCGTGGCGTTGAGCGGCGCACCTGCACCAAGCGAGTAACAGCCGATGTCCGCACAAACGCAGACACCATCTTCGCCCGCCTTTTTCTTAAGTTCGGCAACAGCCATATTCAAAGCCGTATAACTGTCAAAGTGAGGGCATCCCTTACAAAGCTGCGGCGGACGACCCGGCAATGCCTGGCACAACTCAGAAGCCGCACCGTTCGTCTCTGCCAAAAGTCCGGAAGCAGCCTTAACAGGCGGAAGCCCAAGAGCCTTGCGCACCGTATCTGGGTTAAGCTCACCGCTCGCCGGAAGAAGCCCCGTAAGCTTTCCAACGACCTCTGTTTTCTGCGGCAGAATACCTGCAAGCCGCTTCTCTACGAACGGCATACCTTCTTCTATTACAAGGATTTTCTGCGCCACACCAGCCAACTTGTTGAGCAAACCGCGCGGCAGCGGCAGCGTCCCGATATGAAGCACCGAAGGAAGCCCCTTGTCTCCGCAAAGCTTTTTGTAATCTTCTATATTCTCTAAAAAGTAATTCCGTCCAAGACCGCTCGTAACGATAGCAAGATCAGTGCGTTTCTCGTTCAGCTCAAGTTTGTTCCAGCTGTTGCTGTCAGACCATGCTACAAAATCGCCCTGCTTTGCCAGCATATTGTCGTAGTTTTTGCGGGCAAGCGCCGGAAGAAGCATCCACTCCTTGCGATCGCCTTTAGCAAGCTTGTTCTGAGGAAGCCGCTTCGACTCGTCAAAAGCATGAACAACCGCGCGGCTGTGCGAAAGGCGCGTAACCATGCGCATAAGAACAGGCACATGCTTCGTTTCAGAAAGCGCGAACGCATCGAACATCATTTCGTAAGCCTGCTGCTGATTCACCGGCTCAAAACACGGAATCATCGCAAAATCAGCGTAAAAGCGAGAATCCTGCTCGCCCTGACTGGAATGCATGCTCGGGTCATCAGCAACGATAACCACAATGCCGCCCTTTATGCCCAAAAGCGATGAGTTCATGAACGGATCGGCAGCGACATTCAAACCAACGTGCTTCATCGTTACAAGAGAACGCTTTCCGGCGAAAGATACACCGAGCGCGGCTTCGTAGGCTGTTTTCTCGTTCGAGCACCACTGCGCGAGCGGACCGCCGTTTTTTTCATAATTGTCGATAAGATACTCAAGTATTTCTGTTGACGGTGTTCCCGGATATCCGAATCCTGCGGAAAGACCGGCGTGAATGGCACCAAGGGCGAGAGCCTCATCCCCCAGCAAAACGCTTTCGTTCATGTTTTTACTCCGCTAGTCAAATTTTTGCATAATTATACATTTTCTTGAATAATACTTCAAGTGCTTAAGTAATAGTGAAATTTTGAAATGATTTTTCCACGACGAAATGTGGGTTCTCACAAAAATCGTACAAAGGGGGGTCTCACAAACAATGAAACAAAAAGTGGACACAATAAAGCCCACTAAAACTGTACATTATTCTTTTGTTACGTAATCAATTTCTTCTTCAATTTTTAGAAGAAGATTTTTAGAAAGTTTTACAATTTTTTCTTCTAGACGCTGTTTGTCTACTACAATAATTTGATGAACTAAGGCAACTGAATCTTTTGAAAGACCGGATTCTTTTTTAGGAAGGAACACATTTCCCCGCAAATCGGCATTTATAGTATTTGACGTAAGAGGAACTACAACTTTTGTATTAAGCCCATTTAGATTCTCTTTATCGGATTGTATAATCACAACAGGACGGCGCATTCCAGGCTCACTACCGTACGGAATACCAAAATCCAGCATATAAACGTCACCACGAATCATTCTTAACGCTCTCCCAAACAGTTGCAAGGCTTGTTTCTCTTAGTTTCTGCAAATCTTCTTCATCGGAATATTCTTTATCCAGAACAGAAGTTCGTTTATTAATATTCTTTGCGATAAAACTCAAAAGATGGATTTGCTCTGCCAACGAGAATTTCAAAACTTGATTCTCCACTTTCTCAAGTGCATCTGACATCATTCCGCCTCCTTCGCGCAAAGTATACCACATTTCTTGCGAAAATGCACAAAAAAAGCAGCCACTTAAAACAACCTGCTAGTTTTCTTCTCGTGTTTCCCTGAGAGCCTGGCGGATATCGGAATGCTGTAAATCGAAAAGCGTCTTTACTCCTTCAAATGGCGATTTTGAACTTTTCTCTGGAGATATTCGGAACAGAGAGCCGTCTGCGCGTTTTACAAAAGCAGCACCATCCTCTTCTGACTTGTCGAGCAGTGATGCAAAATTCTGCCGTGCTTCTGAATATGTCATTACAAGCATGACACCCCCTGTTTCTGAGCGTTCGATTTCATTGTATCATCCAAAGTAAACAAAGGCATGCCGAGTCTCTTTG
>JAIKVO010000249.1 GCA_024685655.1 Treponemataceae bacterium | reverse complement strand
GCGGCTCCGGCTTGCGGAACAACATCAGTTTGCGCATCGGCTACGGCTTGTGGAGAAACTTCGGATTGTGCGGCATTTTCAGCGGGTGGCGTGATTTTGAGGTCGGAGTATTCGAACGTTGTGTACGAAAGTCCGTATCCGAATTCGTATTTTACAGGCACGTTGAACGTTTCGTAATATCGGTAGCCAACGAAAATGCTTTCACGGTACTCAACGGTATCCGTTTCTTTCGCGAACCACTGTGCGCACGGAATATCATGCAGAGCGAGCGGGAATGTTTCGGCGAGTTTTCCTGCCGGGTTCGCGTCGCCTGTGATAAGGTCGGCGCAAGCTTCTGCGCTGGCTTCTCCGGCAAGGTACATGTGGAGTATCGCATTTACGTCGTCAGCAAACGGCAGGGAGATTGGGGAGCCGCTGAAAGTGACGGCAGCGACAGACGCACCTGTGCTTACGACCCGCTGCAGCAAGTTTGATTGTTCGGCCGGGATGTCGAGCGTTTCGCGGTCAAAACCTTCGCCTTCGAAACGGTCTGTGAGTCCGCAGAAAAACAGGACAGGGATGTTGCTGGCAGCGGCTTTTTCAGCGAGCTGTACGGCGGCTGCAGCAAGTTTTTCTGATTGCGCGTCAGTTGTAGGTTTTGCGCCGTTTTCCTTGGCTTTCGTGGCGTGTGCGGCGGCGTTTTCTGATAACGTTTTGTTTGCAGCGGCTTTTCGTGCTGCTTTTGCGGCGAGTTCTTCGGAGTAGCCGGGTTCGTACAGCACTTTGAAGCCTTTGTTTTCAAACGCTTTTACTGCGTCTGTTATCGGGTTTGTTGTGATGTGGCTGCTGCCGCCGCCCTGGAAGCGTATCGTGCGCGCCATTTCGCCGATAATCACGATAGTTGGTTGTGCGACTGATGGTTCGCCGGGTGTGGCGGTTGCGTTGTCGAGTTTCTCGTGTGCGACGGTCGCGTCTGAGGCAGCCGCGTTACCTGGTTGCGCGGCATTCGTGGTGTTGCCCGGGTTAGGCGCGGCATTTGGTGCCGAGGTTGCGGCGGATGCGTCGCCCAGTTGCGTGGATGCGGAGAGTGTCTTGTCCTGCCGTATCGGTAGCATCCCGTCGTTTTTGAGGAGAACTGCCGAGTCGCACGCGGCAGTTTTTGCGATTTCGTGTGCTTTAGCGAAAAGCTCTGGCGAAATGCCGCACGAAGAAGGCGCACCTCCGGAACTGGAACTGTCCGTTCCGCGCAAAACAGCCGCGCCATTGGTATTTTGCGAGCGTTCGCCGTCCGCAACTTTACCGTCGCCGTTGTGCGTGGTGCGGTTGGCTTCGTAGCTTGAGCTTACGGATTCTTGTGCGCCATTTGCGGCTTCGTCATCGCGTGAAGTCGCGCCATTTGCGGACTCTCGCGCATCAAAAAACTCTGGTTTAAGCCGTTTCGCAAGCTGGATGATGTTTTCTACGGCTCTGTCTATATCTGCCTCGGTAATTTTACCTTCAGCGAGAGCCGCCTTAAGCTCTTCCGTGTGGAAGCCGCATGAATCCGGCATGGCTAAGTCCAGTCCGCCTTTGATGCACTCGGCTATATTAATGGCCGCACCCCAATCGGAAACAACTACGCCGTCAAAGCTCCATTCATCACGCAGAATTTCCTGTAAAAGGCGGTGGCTTCGGCTTACGTACTCGCCGTTCAGCTTGTTGTACGATTCCATGACCGTCGCCGGTGCGGACTCTTTCACAGTTTTTTCGAACGCATAAAGATAAATCTCGCGCAAAGCCCGCTCGTCGATTATGCTATCTGATGTCTGCCGCCGTTTTTCTTGGTTGTTGGCTGCAAAATGCTTTATGGAAGCACCTGTTCCTGTGCTTTGCAAGCCGTTTACGTAGCTTGTCGCAAGCTCGCCGGAAAGATACGGATCTTCCGAAAAATACTCAAAGTTGCGCCCGCAAAGCGGCGAGCGTTTTATGTTCAAACCGCAGCCAAGCACTATATCTACATTTTCCGCAACGGCTTCCTCACCGATGGTCTTTGCCACGAGAGCAATTGTCTCGCGGTTCCAGCTGGATGCAAGACAACTCGCCGTAGGAAAGCATGTTGAGATTTTGCTGTCGTTTATATCGCTGTAGCTTTCCATGTCCTGCTTACGAAGTCCATGCGGACCGTCGCTCATAAAAATTACAGGGAGTTTTCCGTTTGCGTTGTATGTTGACCAGCTTCCGACTCCGTTCAAAAGCCGTATTTTTTCATCGAGAGTGAGATTTTTAAGGGCAAGTTTCGTTTCCATAGCGAGAATTATACCACATCTTTCGCCAACGAACACCTGTACTGCCCTATACGCATAAAAAAATCCCTGTACACCTAAATCAGCACACAGGGATTTTGAAAACCGCGCGACACCGAGCCCGCGCAGAACGCAACTAAGCTTAGTCTTCCATCGCTTTGAATTCGTCGAAAGCCTTAAGCATTTCGGGATCTTTCTTTTTGTCGCAGAGAGAGACGACAACTGTCACAACCAAGCAGATGATGAACGCAGGAAGAATCTCGTAAATATCGAAAATTCCGCCAGAAAGGTTGTGCCATGCTACAACGGTAACACCACCGCAGATAAGACCTGCAATCGCGCCCTTGTTTGTCGCGCCTTTCCAGAAAAGAGCTATGATGATAAGAGGTCCGAACGTACCGCCGAAACCTGCCCATGCGTATGAAACAAGACCGAAAACTGAGCTGTTCGGGTCGAGCGAAAGCAAGAACGCAACGGCTGCAATCACAAGAACTGTTATACGGCTGACAAGAAGAACTGTTTTGTCATCAGCATCTTTTTTGATGATGTTCTTGAAAATATCCTGACCAACAGCGGAAGAGGCCGCAAGAAGCTGGCTGTCTGCCGTGGACATGGCCGCAGCAAGAATACCGCACAAGAAAATTCCGCCGATGAATGCCGGGAACATGTTGACCATAGTGACGCTGAAAACAGTCTCCGCATCACCGTTGATTCCGTCAAGAACAATGCCTTTACCTGCAAGGTATGCCGTTCCGAACGCACCGATAATAATTGCGCCGATGTAGGCGATAATCATCCAGATGATACCGACGCGGCGAGCTTTCTTTATCTCTTTGTTGGAGCGGATTCCCATGAAGCGGATGATGATATGCGGCATTCCGAAATATCCCAATCCCCATGCAAGAGCAGAAATCGCTGATTTAACACTGAAAGACTGGTTCGCTGTGAAATTTGCAAGCAGGGTTTCGCCGAATCTTCCGTTAAGTGCATTCTGCGAGAACTCTGAAACTTTCTGGATTGCCTCTGACGGGCTGCCGAGCGAGAATACGATGATTACGGATGAAATTACGAACGCAATAAAAATCAGTGAGCCCTGCATAAAGTCTGTTGTACAAACGGCAAGGTAACCACCAAGAATCGTGTACGAAAGGATGATGACCATTCCGATGAGCAAGCCGATGTAGTAATTCAGCCCGAATACCGAGTTGAAAAGCTTTGCGCATGCCACGAAACCGGATGCTGTGTAGATTGTGAAGAACAGAACGATGAAGACAACGGATACAATTGAAAGAACCTTCGATTTATCCTTGAATCTGTTCGTAAGAAATTCTGGAATTGTGATTGAGTTGTTGAATGCAATGGAGCATTTGCGGAGCGGTTTTGCGATGATAAGCCATGCAAGGTATGTTCCGATGATAAGACCGATTGCTGTCCAGAATGTTTCTTTGAATCCGCCTAAGTAGCAAAGTCCGGGCAGTCCCATAAGAAGCCATGCGGATGAGTCGGATGCCTCTGCGCTGAGGGCAGTGATCCACGGTCCCATTTTACGCCCACCAAGGAAAAAGTCGGATGCGCTGTTGTTTTTTCTTGCCGTTCTCAGTCCGATGACAATCATAAGACCAAGGTACAAGACGAAAGCAGCGATTTGAGAAATCATTTTTGAATTCAACTGTATCTCCTCTTTAACAAATTCTAAAACTTGTTCAGTATAGTTTAAGTTCAGTGTAACAGCTGAGATAAGAATCGTCAATGGTTGTGTATGGATTTATAGAAACAAAAGCGATTTTGAAGCGCCCCTGTGCGTGCCAGAGAAGCGTTTTGTCCGTAGTGCAAAGGAGGGGGAAGCCCCCTGCGCTCCCAAGTCCTCGCGCGCCGTCCAACAATCCGGCGCGCTCCGGTCTTGTCCGCGACCCCCTGTGCGGGGTACTTTATCCGCTTTTGACCCCGCAACGCCCCGGCATGTTCGTTTTTTTAATCGAACCAGTTTTCGAGCATTAGAGGAGAAACTTTTTGGATTGGTTCAAAGTGGTTTGTGTTTCGTGTCACTAAAATCATATTATTGGAAACAGCAATAGAAGCAATCTGTGTATTTTGAAAATCTATGGGTGTTCCGTCATCGGCAAGTCTTGCGCGTATATCAGCATGAATCCATGCGGCGTGGTTGTCATAGTTAATAATCGGGAAATTTGCCTGAATACCGTCAATTAAGTCTTCAAAAATCAGAGATTTTTTCCTTTCTTCAGCCATTCTTTGTACTCCGAATAAGAGTTCATTCCATGTAGTTGATGGAATTGCGCACAAACTTTCGTATTCTACCACTTTTTCTGCCACGGTTTTATTCGGAGTTGCTTTCATCAGTTCTGAAATAATATTTGTGTCCAACAGATAGTAAGGTCTCATATCAGTCTAACTCCACATCATCAAAAATGTGCTCCTAGCAAGGTCGTCCAAAGTATGATCTGTCACGCAGACTGTCGAAATACTCGGTATAATCAAAATCATCATTTTCAAGACCGTATTTTTTGCGGTTTTCCTGCAATTTTTCGATTATGCTCTTTTTGGGCTTGGTAGCATTCCGCATCTCTTCATAATCAGCCTTAGAGATGATGTATGCAACTTCCTGATTGTGTCGGGTAATCGGAACCGGACCGTCAGTTTCGGCAAGATGAATGAAAAACGGCAATTTGTTCTTTGCTTCAAAAACTGGCACTGCATCGTACATAAAAGCCTCCAAAATCATCTTAGCTAATAAATAGCTATTTGTCAAATATATAGCTATACAGTGATACTTGACTACAACGGCGTTCAGGCATATACTCCTTGACTATCACACAGAAATACCGGGGTGTGTGCCGCTTTTGCGGTACTCTGAGATTATACCCGAAAAAACTGCCGTATGGCGGTTTAACCTGATCCGGATAATGCCGGCGGAGGAAGTATGAAAGCTCGTCTTTTAACAATTTTCC
>JAIKVO010000234.1 GCA_024685655.1 Treponemataceae bacterium | reverse complement strand
CGGAACAGACTTGGAAGCCGTCCGCTGTGAATACAAAATAGACGGAACTCCGCTTCAAAGACCGGTTCTTCATCCGCTGGGGCTCCTTTCCACCATGGCTCAGAGCGCGCTGGCAATCCCATACAGCACCGAAAAAGGAAGCGACTTTGAGACAGCCGCAAAATGGGTGGAATGGTTCTGGAATCAGCCTTTAAGAAAGGGCGTAAGACGCTACTATGATAACTGCCTTTACTTGTTCGCTCTCCTCGCCCTTTCCGGCAGATACAGAATCTGGTAAAAAAGCAAACTATTCTTAACGGAGGTTATCTAGATGATTTATTACGTCAATGCAAAAGCGAAAAAAAATGGAAACGGTTCAAAAGACTATCCTTTCAAGACTATAAACGAAGCAGCCTCTATTGCACAAGCAGGAGACGAGATTATCGTAAAACCCGGAATATACCGCGAGAAAGTTATCCCGCGTTTCGGTGGAACAGAAGACAAAAGGATTACATACAGGTCTGAAAAACCGCTGGGTGCCATAATCACAGGCTCAGAAACGCTAAAAGGCTGGAAAAAGTTCAAGGGCGATGTATGGACAGCGAAAGTTGACAACGGCATTTTCGGCGGCTACAACCCTTACACAACATACGTCTGCGGCGACTGGTACTTTGCGCCGACTGTACGCCACACAGGTTCAGTCGTGCTTAACGGACTCATGATGTATGAGACGACAACGCTTGAAGAATGTCTTGCGGGAAAAGCGGACCCATGCGCATGGAATCAAAAAGAATCTGAATACAAATGGTACTGCGAGCAGGAAGGAGAAGCCCCTGCTCCGCAATACAACGACTGCGGCGAAAAATCAGAATATGTTGTCAACGCACAGGCAAAAGAGATAAAAACAGGACGTTTCACTGTTTTCTACTGCAACTTCAAAGGGTTAGACCCGAACAAGCAGGATGTAGAGATTCTTGCACGCCGTAACTGCTTCATGCCGGAAGAAAACGGACTCAACTACATAACTGTGGACGGTTTCAAAATCTGTAACGGAGCCACGACATGGGCACCGCCTGCGTCGTATCAGGATGGACTTATCGGCCCGCACTGGAGCAAAGGCTGGATTTTCGAAAACCTTGAAGTATGCAACAGCCGGTGTTGCGGTATCTCGCTCGGAAAATACCGCGATGAAGAAAACGACATGTACTTCTACACGAAACATCTTAAAAGCCCTACACAGATGGAGCGAGATGCCGTCTGCCGAGGACAGTACCACGGCTGGGTAAAAGAGAAAGTCGGCTCTCACATGGTACGCCGCTGCCACATCCATCACTGCGAGCAGACAGGCATTGTAGGACGCATGGGCGCGGTTTTCTCCACAATCGAAGACTGCCACATCCATCACATTTGTAACTCACAGCAGCTTGGCGGTGCGGAGACAGCCGGAATCAAGCTCCACGCCGGAATAGACGTTTTAATTCAAAGAAACCACATACATGACTCAATAATCGGGGTTTGGCTCGACTGGGAAGCACAAGGCGCAAGAATCACCCAGAACCTGATGTACAACAACGCAAGACCAGATGGGCTTGAACCTGCAAAAGGCGCGATGTTCTCTGCCGATGTGTTTATCGAAGTCGGTCACGGTCCAACAATCATCGACAACAACATGCTTCTTTCAAAAGTCGCCATCACAATACCAAGCGAGGGAATCGCCGTTGTACATAACCTGATTTTAGGCTCGTTCAGTCTTATAAACTCCGGCGTGGACAGTATCGTAAACGACCAGAGGGAACCGCGCTACACGCCTTACCACATCCGGCACCGCACCGAAGTCGCAGGCTTTATGACAATCCTTCACGGCGACGACAGAATCTACAACAACATCTTCGTGCAGAACTGCGCCGTAAAGGACAAAGAAAGAACAGCACAGTCTACGGACTACGAAGTTGTAGGAACTTCACCATTTGACATTTTCCCGACATACGACGAATGGATTGCAAACTTTATGATGGGAAAAGAACCCGATATGGGCGCGCTTGCTCCCTATCATTTCGGGCACTTGCCTGTATGGGTCGGCGGAAACGCTTACTTCAACGGAGCTACGGTTTGCAAGCACGAAAAAGATAATCTCGTCGGAAAAGGCAAGGTTAAAATCAGTCTGAAAGACGGAGTTCTTAAGAACAACCTTTCACAGTTTTTGGGCGACTACACAACGGGCGTAATCTCCACGGATGTTTTGGGCTATGCATTCGAGCCAGAGCAGCGTTTCGAAAACCGCGATGAAAGCGATATAATCTTTAATGAGGATTATTTTGGCAACCACCGAGGAACGCACGTTATCCCCGGTCCGTTTGCGGAGCTCAAAGACGAGATAGAGTTATAGGAAGCTCTACAGTAAATTCACTATCAGCACATAGCAGACTGTGCCAGAAAGGATGCTGAGAATTGAGTTTTTCTTCCACCGATGCACAAGGGCTATCAACAGGATTGAGATTATCTCTGGGATTCCGTGACTGGTGATAAAACTTGTGCTTTCAGTGCGGCCTAGAAAATCAACAGATTTAAGGCAATAGACGACGAGCATTCCCATAATTGCGAACGGAAGAGCTTTTCCAAGATACATGATAAAATCGGGAGTTTTTTTGTCGCTGCGGAAAATCATGAACGGTAGGAAGCGAAGTAATGCGGTAACAACCGCCATGATGATTATCGCTATGAGTGTTCTAGACATCAGCACCCTCCGAATCAGAGTCCCCGGCAACCCGCGCTGCTTCGGCTGTTCCCATTATTTTTTTCTGCATCAGCTTGTAGACGGAGATAACAACGAAAATCAAAATCATCGCGGGAATCAAAAAATTGTCCGCGCCGAAAACTAAAAGACAAAGAACCGACGCAAGCACACCAGTCACCGCATAAAAATGAGAATCGGAGTGAATCCACTGATCGCAGAAGACAGTCACGAAAAGCGCGGTCAATGCAAAATCGATTCCGACGATATTGAACGGAAGAAGCTCACCAAGGACTGAACCAATTACGCTCCCTGTAACCCACCAGCAGTGGTCAAAAAGAGAGACGAAAAAATAATAATCATACTCGTGGGCAGGGTCAGCATTTGGAAAATTGTAGCCATTGCATACAAGGGAATATGTCTCGTCAGTGAGGGCAAAAATCAGGTAAGGCTTACGAGGACCAGCTTTTTTGTATCGCTCAAGCATGGAAATTCCGTAAAAGATGTGGCGAGCGTTCACCATAATTGTTGTTATGTGGACGCCCGCACTGGGGCGCTTGTGGGTAAAGGAAATCAAAAAACATATTGTTCTATTGACATTACAACTAATCTGCTGTATATTCTTAGTTGTAAGTTGTAAAGAACAACAGCTTGCATAAATCAATTTGGCGATATGCCACAAGGAGTTACATATGAAAGTAGCAGTAATTTGTTCAAACGGAAAGGTTGGGAAACTGGTTGTAAAAGAAGCTTTGGCAGCTGGTTTTGAAGTTACGGGATTCGCACGAGGCGAAAACAAGAGCGAGGCAAAGAACTTTGTTCAGAAAGATATTTTTTCAGTCACAAAAGAAGACCTCGCATGCTTCGATGCTGTTGTTGACGCTTTCGGTGCATGGACTGAGCCTGAGCTTCCTAATCATGGAAAATCACTTGCCCATCTCTGCAACCTTCTTTCTGGTAAAAAAACACGCCTTGTAATTGTTGGTGGAGCCGGAAGCCTTTATGTGAACAAGGAACACACAGTACGTGTTATGGATACACCAGATTTTCCAGATATATTCAAGCCTCTTGCAAATGCAATGGGCACAGCTCTTGACGACCTAAGAAAGCGTAATGATGTTCAATGGACATAC
>JAIKVO010000208.1 GCA_024685655.1 Treponemataceae bacterium | reverse complement strand
GCGAGCGGTGGCAGCATGAGCGATGTGTTTGATTATGACGTGGAACTTTCGTGCATGAACTCAACCATTGCGGCCGGTTCTGTGCTTACTGTCGGGGCGGCTGTCACGGTCACGGACGACGGAACTCCGGTAACTCTGGATACGGATGACATCACTTGGAATTTCGAGCTGACTTGTTTCGATGAGACGGTCGTAACATTGCCGTCAACATCAGCGGCAATAGCTCCCGCACCGGGTTATGCAAGGGTAGTAATACTTTCAAACATAAAGATTTTTGAAGGTGTTAAATACACGCTCCATGTTACGGCGACTTATAACGGAATCGGCTACGACAATAGCTTCAATCTAACAGGAAGCTCTATTTCTAGTGTTCCGCAGGGATTCGTCGCCGTAGCTGGCGCGACTGTGAGTGGTGCGGTCTCTGATTCAGAAATATTCATAGACGGAGGCACCATAACGATTCCGAATATGTATGTTTGCGACCATGAGGTTACGCAGACAGAGTTCCAGGCAGTTATGGGAACGAATCCGAGTCACTACCAAGGTGATGAATATCCGCCTGCAGCCGGTGAGATACAGGCAAACCGCCCTGCTGAGAGTATGACATGGTATGCCGCGGTAGCATACTGCAACAAAAAGAGCATTATCGACGGCCTTACGCCGTGTTACTCGGTAAGCGGAATTACGGATTGGCAGAATCTTGAATACAGCGACATACCGACAGAACTTGACACCACTTGGAACGCGGTGACATGCGATTTCAGCGCGAACGGCTACCGTCTGCCTACCGAAGCGGAATGGGAGTACATAGCACGGGGCGGCAACAACGGAATACCTGCGACTCAGGCTACGTACAGCGGAAGCAATACGATAGATGAAGTTGCATGGTACAAAGATAACAGCGATGGAAAAACTCATGAAGTCAAGCGGAAAAAGCCAAACAGCCTTGGTATATATGATATGACAGGTAATGTATGGGAACTCTGTTGGGATGATAGGTATGTTTCTAATTCTACTTCTCATAACCAATACGTTATCAATCGAGGTGGTGCCTCTGTTGACGCCAGCGCATTAGGAATTGAAGTAAGAAATAACGTGAAATACAGAAGTTGGTGGTATTTGAATGCAAGACAAGGTGATATAGGTTTCCGTATTGTGCGAACTGATAATTCTTTTGTTGGAACTGCGTACACGGCTCTTGCGGCAGGAACCGACGGAACCTATGGAACAAGCGGAACTTATGTGCTGTTCGGCGACTGGCCACAGACTATAAAGGTATCTAATGTCAGTGTTGATGAGAGTATATTTAATCTAGTAGGCGCTTTCACGTATTTTTACGGCAGTGACGGCAACTGGTATGCAAAAGTGAGCGCAACTCCCTATACGGTAAACAGTAACTACACATGTTCCGACGGAACAACGCTTGTAAACGGAACGGAATATTACTTCAAGGTTGAACCGATAAAATGGCGCGTTCTTACGACTAGCTACAACCATGATGGCAACAGCGGCACGGCAGGAAAGAAGCTGTTGCTCGCGGAAAATATATTGATAAACTGTGCGTATTACGATGACGCTAATAACCGTACTATAGGCGGAAATACCGTTTACCCGAACAACTATATGCACAGCCGTGTACGCGCATACCTGAATGGACTTAGCTACAACAAGCAGGGTACTGACAGCAGCGAATTCATGGGCAGTGGCTTCTTGCAGACTGCGTTCGCAGGTTCTTTGCAGGACGACATTGCTACGACTACTGTGGATAATAGCCTAGAAAGTGCAGGCGGCACTTACGACTTCAGCTGCGATAATACGAGCGACAAAATTTTCTTGCTGAGTAATACGGAAGCTTCGAATACGAGCATTTTTACCGACAGTGGGAAACGAATCCGCATTCCAACAGATTTTTCAAAAGCAAGCGGGGCTTACCAGCATGCTACTTCAGGAAATGGCGGTAATTGGTGGCAGCGTTCTCCTTACTGCGTGACTAATGATAGTAGCATAGCGCGTTATGTATGGTATGATGGTGCTCCTAATGGCAGCTCTGATGACGTTAGTCTAGCCAATAGAGGTGTTGTCCCGGCTTTGTGCATTGAATAGTTTTCGGTCGTGCGCCGTAGTGTGCTCTAAGCAGCACATGGCGGCACATCGTTTTTTTCAGTGCATGAGCTTCACTCGTCGTTCGTTGTGCGAACTATCGAGTTTTTCTAGCGGAAAACTTGCCCTGTAAATTTCGCGACGAACTTTCTCTTTAGCTTTTTCCAATGATTTTGCGGACTTCATCAAGGGGCATATTCAGAGATTTTGCTATTATTTCCAAGGAAACTCCGTTTTTATAAAAACTTTGCACGGCTTCCACGGCTTTTTTCCGCTCGCCTTCAACAAGTCCTGATGCGTGGCCTTCAGCAAGTCCTTCGCGCCGTGCGGCTTCTTTCATGGAAAGCTCGTCGGAGACATGCATCCAGTAGCGTGTATCATGATACCAGTTAAGCTCGTCCTGGCTGACGTTCTTCAAAACTGTGAATGCCATCGCTATCCCCCTGTTCGCCTTTACAAGCTCTATGACGTAATTCTGTTTCTCCTCATCAGATGCGTACAGGAAGAATTTACCCCACATTTCCGCTGGTGTCAATGAATCGATCTCATCATCAAGCATAGCGATTTTAGGCAGCTCCATAAAAATAACGTTCAGTGTCCTGGAAATCACGCGGCCGCCCTCATTTCTAAGGCAGTAATAGTTCACGCAGTTCTCTTCATCAGCATCGAAAATAAAGTTCAACACAGAAATCTGGAACACTTGCGGTATGTCCTACCATTTAGAGCCTTTTGGGGTATAGTGGTTAAGGACGTGCGCCGCGTGATACTCCGCGCGTTTGCCGTAATCGCCCTGACTGTTGCTGCCCTGCATCTCAACGTTCGCGATTTTGCCGTCGATTTTGCAGTTGATGTCGAACTCGGCCTGCTTGTCGCCGAGAGACTCTACGGCAAGCTCGTTGGGCTGGAGCACGACATCGGTGACGGGTTTCTCCAGAATGTCGGAGAGAAAGCAGGTAAGAGCCTGATGCGCTTCGGGCGATTCGGTGGTGAAGAGGATTTTGAAAATCGGGTCGGCGCACGGGTTCAAGAGAGCCGTCGGTGACGGACGTAAAGTTTGAGCCATAAAAACCCCCATAAATAATTTTTTTACATATTATTATTTGACAACGCGAATGAGTTTTTGACACTTTTTCGGGAAAAAATGGAGAAATTTTGCGTCTGGCTGTTGCGTAAGCTACCATTGCGCAAGGGTATGGAGCACCGAACGGCGGTTGTTTCAACAACCGCCGTGAGCCGACCGCAGCCTGCCGATTTGGCAGGCGAGGACGGTGAGGGCTACTGAAGTGCGGAACACCCGACGAGCCAGTTTTGGAAGAGGGACGGTCAGTTTATCTGACCTATCCACGGACAAAACTGGCTAGGTCGGCGAAGCCGGCCGTCGTGCGCCCTATTATTTACTATTATATGACTTTATGTTCGTTTTACGAGTGCGTAAAGGTTCTCTTTTGTCATGCGAATCCAAACCGGTCGGCCGTGTGGACAGTGTGGGTCTGGAAGCTCGAATGCTTTTTCAATGATGTTTTCGGCTGTTTCTCTGTCCAAATAATCGCCTTCCATAACTGCCGCTCGGCAAGAAGAATATGCAGCTATCGTTCTGATTATCTCCGACGGTGATTTACGCTCTTCAAGAAGCGCACGTTTTATGTAATCTTCTGTTCCCTGCCATTTTTGAGGTACAGTCGAAATTTCCCAGATGTTATCAGCTTTTTTTATGATGAATCCGGCTTTTTCCATCTCGCCTGAAATCGATTCAAGATAATTGTCATCGTCTTCTGATTCTGTTGCGATTTTGTATGGAATAAGGAGGGGTTGCTTTAATCCGGCATTTTTCATGAACTTGTCAAACAGATATCGCTCGTGGGCGGCATGTTGGTCGATAAGATAAAGCTCGTTATCTTTTTCGACGACAAGAAACACGGAGAAAATCTGACCCAAATAGCGGAATGAGCGTCCCTGTGTTGTTGTATTTATGTCCCCGGAGAAATTCGCACTGTGAGAAACGAGCGAGTTTGCGCTGGGAGTGGATGGGGCTGTGAAGTCAGCGATAGAGGAGTTTGTGCCGTGCGCTTCTTCCGCGAAGTTTGCGAGGGACGAAATGGGCGAGTTTGTGCCACCGTCTGTTTCTGATTTCGGAATAGTGATAATCGGGCTTTGGAACGCAGTGTGCGGGAACGAGAACTTATCTGGGTAATGGCGCGAAGTTTGCGGATTTTGCGCAGAGTAGGGCGAATTTTCGCGTACAAAATCAGGTGACTTCCCAAAGTTTCCTGCGCCGTATGTGCCGCCAATCGAGTCACGCGGGTCACCCATTGTGCCGCCCACCGAGTCACGATCTGTGCTGTATGTTTCTTCTCTTTCTGCAGCGACTATCCCAAAATCCGCATAAGACGTCCGATTTTCATAAACGTCGCGTTTTTGTTCGTATTCTCTCTGGCTGTACAAGTCCGGTTCATTTGCATCAATATCAGTTTCTATCGTGCTTTCCTGGATATCCGACGTGCTTCTGTAAAAGTTGCGCACAGCCGTGCTTATCGCATGGTGCGCCTCTGAAATATCCTTGAAGCGAACTTCTTTTTTTGCCGGATGGATGTTGAAATCCACGAGCGAAGGCTTCATATCAAGAAAAAGAACAGCCGCTGGGTGCGTTCCGTTCGGAAAGTAGCCTGTTGCACCGTATTCTATCGCCTGTACGAGCGAAAACTCCTGAACACGCCGCCCGTTCACGTAAATGAGAAGCAACCGTTTGTCATTGCGGCACACGGAAGGACTTCCCAAAATAAGGCGATATGTCCAGTCGGGTGTGCCGTCGCTTCCTGAGTGCGAACTTTTACCGGAAATCTCCGAAAAAAAGCTCGGCGGCTCTGTTATGTCGAACGCCTCTACGAAACGCTCTGCGAAAGAATGTCCAGAGGGAAGCTCGTACTTCGTTTTGCCGTCGCATATAAGACGGAAAGAGATGTCTGTGCGTGGAAGTGCTTTTTCTATAAAGATTTGGCGGCAAAGGTTCGTTTCGGAAGCAGGCCGTTTTAGAAAAAGCCTGCGCGCCGGGATATTCTCGAAAAGAGCTTCTGACTGAACTGTTGTGCCTTTTGCGCGCGAAGCTGGCGTAATCTTGTTTGCGGAAACTCCGGCCGGTGGAACAACGGCTTTCCAAGCGTTTTCTTCTGTTTCGCGGCGTGAAGTTATTTCAAGACGGCTAACCGCTGCTATGGATGCGAGCGCTTCTCCACGGAAACCGAGCGTTGTAAGCGTTAAAAGGTCTGTTTCTGCCGTAATTTTGCTTGTTGTGTGAGGGTGTGCGCATGCTTCCAAGTCAGTTTTTGACATGCCGCATCCGTTATCGGTAACCATTATCCGTTCTATGCCGCCGCCCGTAATTTCGGTTGTAATCATGTCCGCGCCGGAATCGACAGCGTTATCAAGAAGCTCGCGGATAATTGAAGCAGGGCGGTCTATAACTTCACCAGCGGCAATTTTTCGGGCGACTTCCGGCGGTAGTGTTCTTACTGGTGAAAATCGTCGGGCGGCTGTTGCCACAGAGATGACGGGCTTATTAGTGGCGGCTGCTTCCCCAGAGCGGTCGGGCTTATTAGTGGCGGCTGCTGCCCTCGATGTGCGTTGTTGATTGGCGTCTATTGCCCCAAACGTGCGTTGTTGATTGGCAGCGTTTGGATGAGATGTATCAGACTGATTTGCGGCGGCTACCTCTGTTGTGCCTGGCTTATTTGCGGCGGTGTTGTCCATGCACTATCCCTCTACAGAAGAGAAAAGGTCGAGTTCCGGTGGCTGTTCGGGAGTATCTACCTTATTGTTCATAAGGATTTGTATTTTTCCCTCGATTTTGTCGATGTCTTTTTCCATGCTCTTGGCGAGGGTAATGCCTTCCTCAAAGAATTTAAGGGCTTCTTCAAGTTTTAGCTCCGGTTTTTTTATGGCGGCAGAAAGCGCTTCAAGCCGCTCCAATTTTTCTTCAAAATCTTTCATATCGTTTCCTTTCGCGCAAAACTCGCGCCTTTCTTCATGTCAACCGCGCAGAAACTAAATCAGCGCGAAAAACGCGAACGCCGCCAAGCCTCATACAACGCGGCTCTCGCCTAAACTCGTACTTCCGCCGTGATTCTGCCCTCATGCGGCTGAATCTCCAAAAGTTGCCCGTCACGCAAACCTTCCGCGCTGCGGATAACCGCGCCTGTAGCCTTGTCGTACACCATCGAGTAGCCACGTGCTAGAATCGCTTTTGGATCAGCCGCCTCCAGCTGAAGCACCGCGTTTTGTATACGCTGCTTGTAAGCCGCGCATTTATCCGTCATATTTGTAAGCAAATCGTCCTTTGCGTCGTCGAGACGCGTCAAATAAGGCTGCTCAATGGCGCGGAATTTCATTTCAAGCGACTCTGCTGAAAACTGATTCATAAGAAGCCGCGCTTTTTCTGTGCGTGCTTTCATGTTGTCGCACAAGTCTTTTTTTAGCCGAGCGATAGTTTCTATAACGTCAGAAAGAAGCGGCGTGCAAAGTTCCGCGCCTGCCGATGGTGTGGGCGCACGCTTGTCGGCTGCAAAGTCGCTCAAAGCCCAGTCTATTTCGTGTCCTACAGCCGACACAACCGGAATTTCTGATGCCGCGACCGCACGGACAACCTGCTCGTCAGAAAATGGCAACAAGTCTTCTATGGAGCCGCCGCCACGTCCCACAATAAGCACATCCGCCATGTGATACGCGTTTGCCGTTTGTATGCAGCGTACAATTTGAGGAGCGGCTTCAGCGCCTTGTACAGCGCACGGAAAGATGATAATGCTTATCGCCGGATTACGACGCTTCATTATCTGCATGATGTCGCGGAGCGCGGCACCTGTGGGGCTTGTAACAACACCGACAGTGGTAGGGAAAAAGGGAAGGGGGCGTTTATTCTCCTCGTCGAAAAGCCCTTCCATCGCAAGCCGCCGCTTCCGCTCCTCAAGCATCGCAAGAATATCGCCAGTTCCGGCTTGCTCCATCGAATCAACGATAATCTGATAGCTACCGCGCTGCGGATAAACCGAAAGCTTTCCCTTTATGCGCACGGTCATTCCGTCTTTCGGAACGAATGGCAAATTGCTTTTGTATTTGAAAAGTACAGCCTGAATAACGGCCTTGTCATCTTTTAAAGAAAAATATATGTGCCCGGAGCTCGACGGCCTGTAGTTCGAGATTTCGCCCTCAATCGCTACCGGTGGAAACGCATTTTCAAGAAGTTGTTTAATTTGGTCGGTGAACTCGCTGACAGAAAGATACGCGCTCTTCGCCATGCCGTCTGAATTTTGCAACATTGCAACAGTATACAATAAAACGCGGGATATGTGCAAATTGTTCGTACGGTTTTTATGTGCAACTTGTAAATATTAATTCCCCACTTTTCTGTCAGAAATTGCAACACTTTTTATAAATCATGCGGCTTCGTTGGCAATTTCCCAAATCAGGAACGCGTTGTTTCTTATGTATTTTTCCAATTCGAGCAATTCATCTTCTGAAAAACCATACGTTTTATAAAACATATTATTTGGAAGCTTTCCTTCTGCGAAATCAAAACCACCCTTGTCATTCGGTCGTTCAAAACGGAAATCTATTTCATCAAAAATTCCATTCTTATGAACTTTTGAAAACGTAAGAGTTATATTATCAACCGTGCTATAATAAATGCCCATGAAAAATCTCCTAAATAACAAAATATTGTACCCAGCGAGCTATAATTGTATCTCTGTTTGCCCAGATATATTTTTGAATTTTGTTCAAATCTTCTGATGAAATGGTTTCATCATTATAGGCAAGTTCAACACCATCACGCGTAACCCGGAATTTTGTTGCATTTGGTCTTGGATTTTCCTTGCAGACATGAACATGAATTCGTTTTTCTTCATTTGACCAGAAGAAAAACTTGAATCACATAAAATCAAGCAACGCTTTTGGCATAATTAACACCTCGTTTGTTATTATACCATATTTTCTGCAAAAATGAATACGGCAGGTCAAGGCACGCACATCCGGGCGCATTTTGCCCGCAAGCGGTCAAAACCGGGCGTTTCACACTTCGCTAACGCTCATCCTCCTCACCGGCTATGCCGGTTCCGGTGGACCGCTTCGCGGGTGTTCCATGCCCTTGCGCTAGTTGTCGAGGCACAGAGCCGGGACAATGCCGCATCCATTAGTCGTTACACCGGTGATGTTATAGGAACCATCGTAGCTGATACGTGCCGTTTGGTGTTCAGTATAATAAGGAGAACGTAACCACCAATAACCACCGCCATTTTCACTCTTTTGAACACCGCTTGCAAGAGCAAAATCAGTCACTTTGCGAACTCTTGCACTATCAGCGTTATTATAAGAACCGAAACCATATGCACTACTCGTTACTTCTTTCATGCTAAGCACGAAAACCTTGTCTGTCAGATTCTCGCACACATAATCATTTTCACCATTGTTCCACAATGTCGAGTTTCCAGCAGGATTCGTGCTTTCTGCGCTGTTATCTATTTCTGTTGATACGATGTTTGACTGCAACGCTGGTGTAAACATCGTCTGTAAAAGACCTTTATTAAGATATTCCTCATCTTCGATTAGTTCTGTTACTGTTGAATTCCACTTTCTATAAGACAAACCATTCAAAATCGACCGAATACAAGAATATTTATAATCGGATGTATGTATGGCTTCTCCGTTTATATTTCTGTCTAACAAATCAGATGATCCTGTTAGATAGCCATCGCCATAATAATACATACCGTTTATACCGATAGTCTCCGCAACAAGGAGCTTCTTGCCTGTTCCGTTATAGTTTCCAGTAACGACACGCCATTTTTGAGGTTCTACTTTGAAATACCGTATGCTATTCTGCGATTCTTGTTTTGCTTGTGAACCGTCGCTATATGTATTAACACCACTACCGCACCACTTTTCTATGAACTTCATGTACCATGCACCATCAGATCCTTTGTAATAAGTGTACAGCCCTACGGTTACAGATTGTGTTTCGTCAACGGTAACGCCAGCTGCTTTTATAGTTTGCGGACAGTCACCGAACAGCGCGTAAGTTCCGCTCGTTCCGGCAGTTCCGTCTGTTTCTGCAGCAAGCGCCGTGTACTCTGTTCCAACAAACGATTTATCAGTGCGCACGACACGGAAACCTATGTTGCTGTTTTTGACACACCACGATTCGTAGTTGTACCGGTAAGACACAGTACATAGAGAAGCAAAGCGACTGAAAGAACCTCCACGAATAATGCGGCTAGGACCAGATGAAACACCGGTGGCAGCCGTGCTGCTTGTTATATCGCCATACCAGTCCCAGCACCATTCCCATACGTTTCCGCTCATATCATATATTCCAAGCGTATTTGCAGTCTTTTTCTTAACCTCGTGCGTCATGTTTCCGCTGTTGTCATAGTACCAAGCAACTTCTTCTATCGTATTGCTTCCACTATATGTCGTCTGCGTCACCGGTATTCCGTTGTTACCGCCTCTCGCTATGTACTCCCATTCAGCTTCTGTCGGAAGACGGTAGCCGTTCGCGTTGAAATTGCACATCGCCGCGTTCCAAGTATCGTTGCTCGATGTCGGAACCGATCCCCAAACAACAGGGTTTGTGCTGCCGTTTATCGTATAACATGGCGTTAAGTTTTCTGCTATGCTCTTCTTGTTGCAGTAAACAAGCGCATCGTACCAGGTTATGCGCTCAACAGGGCGGTTTACCTGAATTTCGCCAGATGCTGGTTCTCTTCCACTTGAACCGTCAAAAGTGCTCGGGTTCGTTCCCATCACCGCCTGATACTCTGCCTGCGTAACCTCGTGATCGCTCACGAGCAGGTTTGGAATCTCTACGGTACGTCCTGCAATGAACACGGACGAACCGCTCACGGCTCCTGTCACTGTAGCGCCATTCACGGAAACAAGCGGATCGCCTGCCCACAACCACTCCTTTCCTTCAAGCACTAGGTTCGTGTCGTATGTCGTGCCGTTATACGTCGCCTTCACTTGCAGCGTGTAGCTGTCCGGGTACAAGGCTTGGTTGTTGACGCTCGCAGGTATCGTCACTTTGACGGCGTTGCCTTGCGCTGTCGGTGTGAGCGTCGCGACTATGTTTCCGCCACATTTCAGTTTGAACGTATACGTAATTTCCGAAGGAGAAATCGGATTGGAAGATGCGCTTGTACGTGTCGTCAAGTAGATGTCTTTCTCATATCCGGCATAGAAGCTCGTGACAGGAGGACTTACGAGAGAAGCATCGCCATAGAACGAGAACAAAAGGTTACCGCCCGGCACTTCGCTTACGAAAGAACCTCCGGTCACGGCAAGAGCCGCCTCTACGGAGTTAGTGCCTGTGCCGCTAACAATGGCATAGTGCTCATCGCTCGTGAATATGGAGCTCGGGGACATATCGGGGTTGCATGTCGCGAATCCGCTTGTGAACGCGAGTGGGGTACCGTTCGTCGGTTCGGTCTGCATTGTGACTCCAATTTCGCTTTCTTCGTCTAATGTGCCGACAACGGCTATCGGTGTGTTGCTGGACTGCAAGTAAACGTTGCTCGCTGGCGCGCCTGTACCTGTTCCGCGTGTGTTGCCTGTTATGTTGATTCTGCCACTCACGCCCAGAGTTCCATCGTTAAAAACGCCTCCACCATATTCCGAATCAGAAGATGTGCCGTTGCCGGTTATCGTGCAGTCGGTGAGCGTCAGGTTTGCTCCGTTGTAGATTCCTCGTGCCGCAGTTCCTGTGTTGCCGCCTGTAACCGTAAGGTTTTGGAGCGTCACAGGAATCTGTGCGTTCATGCATATAATGGACGATTGTTCGGGCGTGCCGGAACCTTTCGTTATAGTACGGTGCGCTCTGTAGCCCTGTATTATCAGGCTCGTGGCATAACTGCTCGTGAGCGTGTTGTCAATGTTTATGTTCTCCGAAATGTCGGACATAAGGCGGATTATGCAGGGTTTGCCCGGAGATGTCGCTTTGATCGCGGAGATCGCCCGCGAAACGGTCGCAAACGGTGCGACAGACGAGCCATTGCCGTTCGTGTCACTGCCAGCCGGATTGTTTGTGGGGGACGCGACGTAGAAGTTCGTCCGTGCGTAGTCGCTTATGAGCTCCTGTGTCAGGACGAACTGGTTGTCCGCGTTTATCGGGGATGAGGGGCTTCCGCCGTCAGCCCATGTGTTCGTAGTCAGGTTGTCGTACACGTTCAGCGTCTGCTCGCATGAGAAAACCTCGATTCCGGCGGAATCGCTGAAAATAATCAGCACCGTGTAGACGCCGCTTTTTATGCTGTTGGTGTAGATGCCGTTTGTATTGTCAAATGTGGAAGAAGCCCATGCGCCTGAAACCGGCTCTTTCGTTGCCTCGACAGTGAAGCTGTATGAGCTGGAATCAATCGGTAGTTCGATTTTTCCTGTTCCGTTGGCGCTTATTACAGGCGCGATTCTAATGGTTATCGGGGAAGCCGCGTCGCTTGAAGTAAGTGCGTGGTCGAACGTGTATGTTCCTTTTAGTTTTGCGCTATCGTTTGAGTTTTGGGTGGTTTTAAGCCCCAACTCTATCGTCCATGTATATCCGAGCGGCAGCGAGATGGAGAAAGTTCTGTCCGTCGCGTTTACAGTGCCGTTTCGTGGCTCCGCGCCCGTGGCGGTCGCTTTCACGTAATAGTCGCTGTTCGTAAGCCCAGTCATGTCAATCGTCGGCAACGCCATGCGCCCTGATGCGGAGTTTTCCGCAAGGCCCGAAGTCTGCGCGTAACCGTCCGCCGTCAGACAGCTTCCGTCCGGCATGGCGCGGCTTTCCATAACGGAGAATTCCGCAGGGAATGCGCCCGCAAGGTTCTTCGTTTCAACAGATATTCTGCCGTTTATAGTTATTTCTTGCTGTTGAATCGGCTTGTTTGGCTTCTCTGTTGGAGTATAACTTGTTGGATTGTCAGTAGTTACATTTTTGCAAGAGAAGGCTGAAAAAAGGGCGAAAAACAGAGCCACCGTAAAAACTACGTTTCTTATTAGATAAAAACTTTTTGTATTCATATTTTAATTCTAGCACGAGAATAATGTTATTTCAACAAATAAATACATAAGACATAGATTTTTTTCAACAGTACGCTTCGGTATTTAAAATGAAAAGCAAAAAATCCTGCATTTACAATGTTGCACGCGCCGGGGTGGAGGGGGGCAGACGTTCGTGCGGCAAGGAAGACGCACGAACGTCGGGCTGTTCACCGGAACCAACTTGGCGAGCGAAGCGAGACACCGAGCAACTATGCTGCGAGGCTTTGAGTTGGTGAGGAGAATGACCGTTAGGGAACCCCGAAACACCGGAAAACTGAAAGGCCGGTGACCGGCAGGAAGCCGACCGTCTGCTTCGCGCCATATCTTTTTACCGCTCTTCTAGGATAAACGCCTCGTAGGGGCGCATCTCCTTTTCGCCCTGCCTGCGGATTGTGTAGTTCGTCAGAAGCATCCTGCACTGCGCATAAAGCTGCACGGCTTTTTCCGGCAGAACACGCTTCTTTGCCGAAAAATTGAGCACCGTGTACAGTCTTTTGTCGCCTGCAAGATACCGTTCCAGAATGTAAATGTCGCCTGTTTTTTCAAAAACACGGAAATCACCGTAAACAAAAGCCGTTTTTTCTTTGCGCAGGGCGATAAGCTCCTTGTAGAACGCAAGCACGGAATTCCTGTCATTTTGCTCGGATTCCACGTTGTAAAAAGCGTAGTTTGCATTGGGGCGAAGCCACGGCGTACCAGTTGAGAAACCCGCATTTTCCGCCGTGCTCCACTGCATCGGCGTTCTAGCGTTGTCGCGGCTCGATTTTTGTATCATGAGCCACCTTACTTTTTCAGGAAAGTGCAGGTCCGCCGCCATCTTCCATATATTGTGCGACTCAATGTCCTGAATTTCTGCCATGCTCGTGTAGTCGAAGTTCGTCATGCCAAGTTCCTGACCTTCGAACACATAAGGCGTTCCGCGCAGTGAAAAAAGAAGCGTTGCGAGCATTTTTGCGGATTCGTCGTGAAATTCTGCATCGTTACCAAAGTGCGAGACACAGCGTGGCTGGTCGTGGTTCTCAAAATAGTTCGCGTTCCACATGACTTCGCGTTGCCATTCAAAAAGCTTGTTCATGAATTTGCTGCTGCTGAAAGGTATTTTGAACCACTTGTTGTTGATGCAGTCGGTTTCCATATGCTCAAAGCCGAAAACCATGTTGAGCTCGCCCCTGTCCGGTGCGCTAAGGTCGTTCGCCATCTGCGGAGTGACCATGACAGTCTCGCCGACGGTGAAGCAGTCGTATTTGCTGAAAATCTCTTCGTTCAGTTTTTTAAGGATTTCGTGGCACTCCGGCTGCGAGATGTAAAGCTCCCGCCCTGTGAGCGCGATGCGTTTTTTGCCGTTTTGAAGGGTCGTTTTGCCGATTACGTTTATAACGTCGCAGCGGAAGCCGGAAATGCCCATATCGAGCCAGAACGTGAGGATTTTTTTGACTTCCCCAAGAACCGCCGGGTTTTTGTAGTTAAGGTCGGGCTGTTTTTTTGAAAAAAGATGAAGATAGTATTCGCCTGTTTCTTCGTCTTTTTGCCACGCGGAGCCCGTGAAAAAGCTTGTCCAGTTGTTGGGCGGCATTTCCTTGTCGCCGTTTTTTATGCCTGGCCGCCAGATGTAGTAGTCTCTGTACGGGTTGTCTTTGCTTTTGCGGCTTTCTTTGAACCATTCGTGCTCGTCTGACGTGTGGTTTATCACAAGGTCCATGATTATCTTGATGTCGCGCTCTTTGCAGCCTTCGATAAGTCGCTTCATATCATCCATCGTGCCGAATTCCGGATTGATGTCCATGTAGTCACTGATGTCGTAGCCGTTGTCGTCGTTCGGCGATTTATAAAGAGGTGAGAGCCAGATTATGCCGATGCCAAGGTCTTTAAGGTAGTCGAGTTTTGAGATTATCCCCGGAATGTCGCCGATGCCGTCGCCGTTGGAGTCGCAAAAACTTCGCGGATAAATCTGATAAACGACGCGTTCTTTCCACCATTCACGTATTGTTCCTTGCAGCATAAAAACTCCTTTTGATATGGTAAACTTTGAGTTTTATTGTTGAATAAAGACGATTTTCGCAAGTTTTTTTCGTCGCTAGTATAATCAGAAAAATGCTCTCGTGCAAAACATAAAGCCTCGTTAGTTGCGCTATGCGCAAATACTTCGGCTTTACTGGTTTTGCACTACGCATTTTTCAAAAAAACTATTACAAAAATTAGCGTATATCTCGAAGTTTACCATATCTAAACGACTAACTGAAATTATATCACACTTTTTTTTTTTTAGCCGATATTTTAGTGAATATGAAAACTTTTGTAGCTGTTTATATATCACATTTTGATAACAATTATTTCAACAACGTTGTTTCATGGGCATATAGAATTCCTGATGTCGCAAAAATATCGTTCTATGCCGAAGAATCCTGTTCAAACGAAGCATCTGCTTTTTTGAAAGATAAGTTCGCTTCTGAAAAACTCATTTCCAGCGCACCAATTGTTGCAAAACAGGGCTGGACGCTTCCTGAACTTCTTGCCGCGATTTCAGCGGACAATACAGGCTGCGCCGCGAGTCCAAAAAATGCCGCGACCCAAGAAAACGGCGCAAACAATGGATGCGATGCTTGCGAGACTGTAGTTTTCGCATGGGCAGACTGTCCTTTTTATAACGATGAGCTTACATCGAAACTTTACAAACAGCATGTGGAATATGCCGCTGAATATAGCTACGCTGACGGCTGGCCTTATGGACTTGTACCGGAGTTCCTTGCGTCAGGCACTGTAAAAATTCTTGCGAAACTGGCAGAACAAAAACTCGCAGAACAGAAGCAGGCGGAAAAATCGCGCTCGGAAAACCAAGCGAATCAAAGATCGGAACAAAAAGACGCGCAAAAATCGGAAAAATCGTGCGGAAAGCTCACAAAAGATTCTCTATTCAATCTTATTAAGACCGATATCAACTCTTTCGAGATAGAAACACTCATCTCTCCGGTTGATTTCAGAATGTATAAGCTTGAGTTCACTTGCTCGACGAAACGCGGTGCTTTGCTTTGCAAACGTCTGTCGGAATTGCGGCAGAAAAGTGGTATGAACGCATTGAAATTCTGCAATGAAGCCGTAAAATCATCGGCTGTTCTGCATACTCTTCCGTATTTCTACTCAATCCAAATTGCCGAAAAGTGCACCGGAAACTGCATCTACTGTCCGTACCCGCAAGCATACCGCCAGAAATACGGAAAGCTTCCTTCCGAGGCAGACGGAACCGCTTTTATGAGCTATGAGCGTTTCTGCAAGCTTATTGACGGAATAAAAGGCTTTTCAGATGACGCGGTCGTGGCGTTCTCTCTTTGGGGCGAGCCTATGTATCACCCTGAGATTATAAAATTTGTTGCGAAGGTTTTGGAATATACGTCGCTTTCCGTTCTTATTGAAACTACAGGAGTAAATATTGACGAAGATTTCTGCGAACAGATGAAAAAAGTTGTGGAAGCGGCCCCTGCTCGGACAGGCAACTATCCACCAGTTATGTGGATTGTAAGTCTCGATGCGGTTACGCAGAAAACTTATGAAATTCTTCATCCTTGTTCGGAGTTCACACTCCAACAGGCAAGTGATGCTGCCGCATTATTGCGGAAAGCTTTCCCAGACTCGACATACGTGCAGATGGTTCGTACAGAGCATAACGAAGAAGAACTTGAACCGTTCTTCCGTGGTCATGACAACCGGATTATTCAGAAATACGACTATTTCTGCGGCAAGCTTCCACAATTTAAGCCTGCTGACTTAAGTCCGATTAAACGCAACGAATGCTGGCATTTGCGCCGCGATCTGCAAATTCTTTCGGATGGTTCTGTACCTTTATGCAAGGAATATATGTTTTATTCATGTGTGGGAAATGTCTTTTACGAAAGCTTTGAGGATGTTTGGAATAAAGGCGTTCCTCTCCTTGAATCTCAAATAAATCAAGAATATCCCGATCTTTGTAGGAATTGTGATGAATTCTATACCTGTAACTTTTAACGAGCGTCAGATTAAGCATACGGTATTGGGTGGTACAGCCCATGTCAACGAAAAAATACCTCTGTCAGTGATTTTGCTGAATCGTAACGGTTCGACATTCAGAACAAGTAATTTGGAAAATCTTGACTATATCGGGTTTAGAAAAATTGTGTGTATTGAAAATACAGCGGTGAACTATAATCTTGAGGATATTTCAAGACGTTATCCGCATGTAAAATTCATCGTGCCTCACGAGGAGCTTACTCCGGGCGATATGATAAATCTTGGAATGACAGAAGTTCCAGATGGAGAAGTTCTTGTTATCTGGGATACAATTTCCATTTCATCTAAACTTTTTAATAAAAATGTAGTTATGCGAATTGCCGATGAGGAAGCTTTTTGCCGTGTGCCTCTGATTGCCGGAAGCAGGCTTGATCTTCTTCCTGTTCATATGGTTCCATTTGTGAACAAAGGTTCTTTATCTGTCGATGCTATTCTTCCTGCTCCTGACGGATGTCCGACATTCTATCCGTTTGATTTTATCGGTATATATAACAGGCAGAAATTCATCCTTTCTGGCGGGTTTGACTACACGATAACGTCACCATATTGGCAGAATCTTGATTTTTCAATGCGAGCTTGGCTTTGGGGCGAGAAAATCTGTATGGCCCCACAGCTCCGCGTACGGTACGAGACAGAAGTCCCTGTAGAGGATTGTACTGCGGATGCGTCTCATTTAAGATTTTTCCTTAAGAACATTGCACCTAAATTTTTGCGTGATTACTCATATATCCCAAAAATAAAGTTTTTATCATATTTACTACGATCAGGAAGCGGATTTTCTGACTCAATTGCAGAATTCAGGGAAGCCAGGGAATGGGTCGAGAAAAACAAGTTCCGATTCAGAACGGATGCGGTTTCCCTTATAGAAAATTGGGAGAAACAAGCTGAATGACCGTCGTTGTCGTGCAGAGCCGCCTTGGTTCGACGCGTCTCCCGCAAAAAGGTTTGCTCGATTTAGCTGGAAAGCCTGTTATTGTCCGTGTTTTGGAGACAATGAAGCGGATAAATGCTGATGCGTATTATGTCGCCACTGATTTTGATTCATACTCGCGTCTTGCGCCGGTTGCTGCCGAATGTGGGTGGGAATGTTTCGCAGGTTCTTCGGAAAATGTATTGAGCCGGTTTTGCCGTATATCAGAAAAAACTGATGCCGATATTATAGTCCGAGCGACAGGCGACAATCCTTTTCTTTTTTACGATGCAGCCGAAGCTTCTGTGGTTCGATTCAAAGAGCTTTCTGAGCAGGAAAGAGTGGACTATTTTACGTTTTCTGGACTTCCGCACGGAAGCGGAGTGGAAGTTTTTAATGCGCGGACGTTGCTTGAAGCCGAGAAAAACACGAAAGAGCCTTTTGACCATGAGCATGTTGGCCCTGCGTTTTACAATCATACTGATAAATTTGTATGTGTATTCGAGACTGCACCGGAAAAGTGGAATTATCCTGATGAACGAACGACAATAGACACGCCAGGCGACTTTAAGAATGCAGAGCGCATTATGTATGCTATAAAAGCAGCGGGGAAAGGTGATTCTTTCGTGGCAAGTTATATAGAGGCTCGAAATGATGCGCGATGTTGCAGTGATGCGCTGACAAAAAAGAGCGGTTGCAATGTAAACTTATATAATTCAGAAGATATTATGGCGGCTTTGCAAGAACCGTTCGTGAGAAACCCGATTCTTTTTGTGCCTTCAGTTGAAGAAGGACATGGAACTGGTCATTTGCGACGGTGTTTGGAGCTTGCGAAAGCACTGAAAGCTGATATTTTTGTGCCAGATGGCTCATCGCTTGGAACGCTTGCTTCTGCAGAGTCGCTTGTGCGCGACGCGGAACTGGAGCCTTTCCAGATTGTGCGTTCCTTGCCCGTTGCCTCAAAAAACGAGGTTAGACCATTTTACAGTCTTATCGTAGCAGACGCTTTCGTGCTTTCGTCTACACTTGCATCCGAGCTGTGGAAGCTTGGCCCTGTTGTCGCACTCGACGAAGGCTCTGTCTTAACTGATTACTGTGACTATCTTCTTGATATTATACCGTCTGCAGTTTTGGAGCGAAAACCAAACTATAAAAACTCAGGCTTTATTCCTCTTCCTGAAAACAGAAAAAGCTGTATTCCAGAAGTTATTCGTACAGCACTTGTTTGCATCGGCGGAGAAGATCCTGCAGGCTTTACTGCTCGTTGTGCTGAGTCTTGCCGTTCATGCGGGCTGCTTGTTACGGAAGTGACCCCAGAAAAACCTATCGCAAATTTGCGCGAGAAACTTGCCGACTACGACCTCGTTGTAACTCACTACGGATTTACGGCGTTCGAAGCAGCTGCTGCAGGATGCGCTGTAATCCTTGTGGAAACAACGCCACTTCATAAAGTTCTTGCTGAAAGTGAAGGGTTTGTCTGTATTCCAGCGGATTCATTTAAAGACTCTGTGATTCTTTGCGATGTTTTTTCGAGTTTGCTTGAACGGAAAGAAGTTCTTTATCGTTATACGGTTGATAATTCTAGCGCGAGCGTGAAATCATCTGCAACTGCGCAGCTTCCTTTGTTTATACGCCATCTATCGCAAGGTACGCGGCAGTTCTGCCCGTTTTGCGGCAAAAGTTCTGTTCCTGATGAAGTCGTTTTCCGCTCGAAAGATAAAACGTATCGCCGTTGCCAAAGCTGTGGAACGCTTTATCTTTCTTGGATCAGCGCAGAAAAAGAAATATATGATGAAAGTTATTTTTTCGAAGATTACAAAAAGCAGTATGGCAGGACATATCTAGAGGATTTTGAGAACATAAAGGCACAGGGAAAAAGACGGGTCGCACATATAAACCATCTTGCGGCTGGTTCAAAAGCTGCTCGCGCCGTGGGCAACAGAAAACTTCTTGACATAGGATGCGCATTCGGTCCTTTTCTTGCAGCTGCATCAGAATCAGGCTGGAGACCGTATGGTGTCGATATTTCTGAGTCGGCAGTCCGCTATGTGAACGAAAATCTTCATTTTAATGCGGAAATAGCACCGTTCCCAGATTGTAGTTTTAAGAATCTTCCTGAAAAATATGATGCTGTCACAATGTGGTATGTAATAGAGCATTTTAAAAATCTTGATTCTGTGCTGAAAAAAGTAAACAGACTGCTTTTCGAAGGTGGGATTTTTGCATTCTCAACTCCGTCGGCATCAGGGGTTTCGGCTCTTTTTTCTACAGAATCGTTTTTTTATAACAGTCCAAAAGATCATTTTTCAATACTTGATATGAAAAAATGTAAAAAAATCCTGAAAAAATATGGTTTTTCTCTTGTAAAGTGCGTATCAACAGGGCATCATCCAGAACGGTTCCCCTGTTTAGCCGGTAAATGCCATTCTGGTGATAAAGCTAGTTCAGGAAGAGCTTTTGGTTGGGGAATTGTTAATACTGCAAGCCGGATTTTCAAGCTTGGCGATACATTCGAGCTATATTGCGTTAAAACTGAAGAGGTGGGTAAAAAATGAGAACAATATTGATACTAGGTGCCGGGCTTATGCAAAAGCCTGCTATTGAGGCGGCTTCCAGACTCGGATATAAAGTTGCGGTGGTAGATGGAAATCCGAATGCTGTATGTGTGACTTTAGCTGATGCTTTTGAGCCTGTTGATTTGAAAGACAGGGATGCTTTGCTTTCATTTGCAAGGAAACTCGATTCGCCAGACGATAAAAACAGCGGCAATCTTGCTGGCGTATTTACAGCTGGAACAGATTTCTCGGCTTCGGTTTCTTATGTTGCAGAGAATATGAATCTTCCCGGACATAGTTTTGAAGCCGCTTTGAATGCCAGCGATAAAGTTCGTATGCGTTCTTGTTTCGCCGCGGCAGGAGTGCCTTCTCCGCGATTTTTCAATGTAACTGTTGATGTTGCCGAGAAAAACGCTGATGATATTATGCAAGAAGCCGGGTTTACTGCTTTTCCGCTTGTAGTAAAGCCTGTTGACAACATGGGCGGACGTGGGTGCCGTATGGTTCGCTCCAAGGAAGAGCTTTCAGAGGCAGTAAAAATCGCGGTTCAGTTTTCGCGGACGCGCCGTGCGATACTTGAAGAGTATATGCCGGGCAGAGAATTTTCCATTGATGCACTTGTGTTTGATGGCGAAGTTACTATAACGGGCTTCGCTGACCGGCATATTTATTATCCGCCGTATTTTATAGAGATGGGACACACTATGCCGACCGTTATTAATGAAAAAGAGTGGTGCGACCTTGCAGAAACGTTCCGTGACGGAATAAAAGCTCTTGGTCTTACGCACGGCGCGGCAAAAGCTGATATTAAGCTCACTCCGTCAGGACCAATGATAGGCGAAATTGCAGCGCGTCTTTCCGGGGGGTATATGTCCGGGTGGACGTTCCCTTATGCGTCCGGGATGAATCTGACAGAACAAGCTCTTTTGCTTGCGCTTGGAAAAAGACCGGATGAATTGCTCTCAAAACGCGTGCGTACTGATGTGTCAGGCGTTTGGAACATAAAGACTGAAAAAACGTCGGCTGAAAGGGCCTGGCTTTCAATTCCCGGACGCATAGAAAAAGTCGTAAATCCTTTGTTTGACAGGCTTCCAGGCAGCGTGACTACAGCATCCAGTGAATGCGAAGCTTCTCCTTTCATTAAAGATGTACTTCCTCGTTGTTCCGCTGGGGATGAAGTATCTTTCCCAGTAAACAATGTCGGAAAATGCGGCAATATTATTTCATGCAGCGCAGACTACGAAGAAGCTGTCTTCGAAGCGGAAAATGCAGTCGCAAGCATTGTTCCGCTTCTTGTTATGAACACACCTGAGACAGACGCATTTCTTTCTGAGCCTTTAGATACTGAGTATCCTCCCTCAGCATTTGTATTGCCAGAAAAAATATATGCTGAACTTTTTGCAGAATGCAAAGGTAAATCAATTTCTTCTTCTGATGAAATAAAACTCCCTGAAATAATAAAACCGTATGCCGAAAATATAAAAGACTGGAACAAGCGGAGCATAAAAAAATCGCTTGAACTGTTCGAGACTCTAAAAACATCTTTTTTTGGAATGCCGCTCGATTTGTTCTGGAAAGCTTTTTTGAGAGGCGGAATCCAAGGAATTTTATACGAAGTTTCAAAATATGCAGGAGAAAAAAATGGTTATGGCGAAAATGATTCGCGAAAATGTGCATACTGAAAACATAAAAAGAATTGAAAAAAAATCGCCACAAACAAAATCTGCCTTTCATTATTTAATCTCTGTGATTGTATGTTTTTTGCTGGTAATGCCATGTTTTTCTCAATCGACAAAAAAAATCAATCTTACTGAATACACAGCAGAAGAAGAGGCAGAACTTTATTGGGACAGCCTTACCGGTGGCGGAATGTTCATGAAGGATGGCCACACAATAAGTTTTCGTGTTGACGACCCTGTAATCTTGCTCGATTACAACAAGCTCGCTGTTGTTGAAGCTCCTGCACAAATAAATGGAAACGTTTACGTTGGAGATGATTTCAGGAACTGCATAGAAAACCTTCTGAAAAGTGAGGCTCCAGAACCTTATTTCAGTATTGGAGCTGTTCTTATTGATCCGGGGCACGGTGGAAAAGATCCAGGTGCGCTTGACACAATAACTGTCGATGGAAAAAAAGTTCAAGTTCAAGAAAAAGATATCGTTCTTGATGTAGGAAAGAGAATATATAATCTTCTCACAAAAAAATATCCTGATAAAAAAATACTCATGACACGAGATACTGATAAATTTCTTTCGCTTGAAGAACGTGTGGAAATCGCAAACAATGTAAAGCTCGGTGAAAGGGAAGCAATTCTGTATGTTTCAGTTCACGTTAATGCGGCGTTTGACAAAAGTGCAGGTGGATTCGAAGTATGGTATCTTAGTCCCGGATACAGACGTACTGTAATCAGTGAAAGCGAAGCCGACGACGCGGAGGTACTCCCGATACTCAATTCAATGATGGAAGAGGAATATACCACAGAAAGTATCCTGATGGCGAAATACATACTTGACGGACTTGATAACAAAATGGGCGATGTTATGACAAACCGAGGAATTAAGGAAGAAGAGTGGTTTGTCGTAAGAAATGCAAAGATGCCGAGCGTCCTTATAGAGCTGGGTTTTTTGACAAATCCGAAAGAAGCCGCCATATTAATCGATGAAAGCTACTTGAAAAAGATTGCAGACGGAATATATAATGGTATTGTTTCATTTATTGTTCATTTTGAACATTCAAGAGGATTCACCGGATTATAGGAAGTATGAATAAAAAATCGATTGTTCTTACAGTTTTTCTTTTCTTTTCGATAGGAATTTCGCTTTTCTTTTTTCTTTGGCGACCAGGTCATGTAGATTCTTTCCGGCGGATTTTTATTTTTGAGTCTTATGATACAGCGGAAAAATCAATGGAGATCCGCTATCTAAAACAAAAAGATGGCGAGGAAGCCATTCGGGAATTTGTGGATGAACTTGTTCTTGGCCCTATGTCGGACAGATATATCCGGATTTTCCCGTATGGAACAAAGGTTTTGTCCTGCTTTATCAGGGATGGCGTGCTGTATACAGACTTCTCGGAGGAAGCTGCGTTCTCGACGGAAGATGCTTCCGAGACGGAAAAAGCTTGTATGCTGTTAAAAGAAAATGTCAGGCTAAATTTTAGCAATCTGACAGATCATAAGGTTTTTATGATGGGCAATGAGGTATATGCTGAGGGAACGTCATTCGGAGTTGATGAATAGAAAAATTCCGATGATAAAAAAACATTGACAAAATGGATATTCCTTACGTATAATTCAAGGATAAGGCTACATCAAAAAGTATAAAGGAGCTTTGAATGAAGAGGACATTAATTGTATTTGCAATCGTTTTTCTTTTATTAGGAACTTTTGCAATTTGTGAAGAGTCTGTACTTATTGACTTCACACTGCTTGAGCAGGATATGGTCAATATCGCTGGCGAAGGTGATGAAAGCGTTCACACAAAAGATCAGAACAGACACACTATTATGAATTATGGAGCAGCAGCTGGCGCGACTTTCACCGACAATCAGAAAGCTCTTATGCGCACATCACTCGCTCTTGAGAACTGGGAAGTTGAGCTCAATTCTTCTGCCAGAAATGTTACAAGCCTTTCTCTTTCTAGAGTTGTAGCAGCTAAAGTTCGAGAGACAAAACCTCAGAAGAATGCTTATGGCGAAGATGAAGAGGTGGATGTTACAGTTCCTTTCAAAGGTGAGAAAGTTCTTGGTGTACGTGTAGTATTCCCTACATCAAATGTAAACGCCAATGCAAGAGTTGTTCCTCCTTTTGAAATTCCTGCTTATGAGAAAATGGCTTACATCGATGATGAAGGCAATATCGCTATGAACGAGGACGGCCAGCGCGTTGATGAGAACGGTGATTTGTACACAACTTCAACAACTCGCTTCGAGGGTGGTTATGGTGTTGTAAAGAATGTTGGAACACTTAAATCAATCAGCGTAACAACAATGGGTATGAACTATCCATATGCATTGTATGTATTGCTCAAAGATACAGATAACGTAGAACGCCGCTATTACATGGGAACACTCGGATTCGACGGTTGGAAAGAACTTCAGTGGGATAATCCTACTTATATCACAGATGTTCGTACTCGTGAGATCCGCATTTATCCAATCTATCCACGTGGACTTCCATTCGTTAAGTTCATAGGATTCCAGATTGTTCGTGATGCTGCTCAGGCTGGTGGTGACTTCATCGGTTATTTCAAAGATGTTAAGATTATCTATGATAAAGCTGTTCTTACAACAGAGCGTGATATCGCTGATGAGGATCTGTGGAATATCGTTACAGACCGCGAAGCTGCAAAGCAGAACTTCGAGATGACACGTTTCGGAGAGAAACAGGTCGATCGTTTCCTTGAGTATTCAAAATATGCTCAGGAGAATGAGTTCACATCAAGTCTGACTGCTGATGAAGAAAGTGAGCAGTAAGACAACTGTATCTCTTTAAAGATAACTCTTTGAAAATATAAGAAACCGCTTCGAAAGAAGCGGTTTTTTTATCCAATTGACGCTTGTTAGTAAGTGTTAAAACGGTTGATTGACTCAGACCGGTGAGTATAGAGTGCCACAATCAATTGTTTTTCAAATCATATTTCAAAAATAATCCGTTTACAAATAAAACTTTAAAACCCTTGCCAGCATATAGATTCAATGATACAATTTTTTTATGGACAATAAGACTACTTTTATTCCTGATAAAGAAAAACTTGAAGAAGCTTATGAAAAAAACAAACCTGTTCTTTCTGCAGTTTTGTTCGGGATTGAAAATCAACTGAAAAATATATTGAAACTGGCATCCAAACCGACATACAAATCACGTGTGAAATCTTTTTCAAGCTATTATAAAAAAATCCTAAGAGTCAAACCGGAATCAATGGGAAAACAAGATTTGCCCGTATTAACCGATTTAATAGGAATCCGTGTAATTTGTGCATTCTTGGAAGATTTAGCAGAAGTTGAGAAACAAATTGTAGCTAATTTCGATATTGTAGAAATAGAAAGAAAAGGCGCATCACGTACTTTTTCTGAATTTGGTTATGAATCAGTACATATTTTGATAAAAATACCTGAAAAACTTAAAAATGGTAAAGACGAGCGTGTACAGTTGCCGCCTGGTCTTGTGTGCGAGATTCAAATACGGACGATTTTACAGGATGCATGGGCAGAAGTTGAGCATGAACTTGTCTATAAATCCGAATTCTCCCCGTTCGACTTGCCACTGCGTCGTAAGCTTGCCTCAATGAACGCAAGTTTGAGTCTGTCTGATATCATATTCCAGGAAATCCGCGATTATCAGAATAAATTAAATAAAGAAATGGATTTGCGACGTTCTATTTTTTACGAGCAAGCTGATACACTTTCCAGAGAACAAATGTCAGATAGTATAACTGAAGAGTCAATGCCTGTTTTTGAGAACAGAAATTCGTCTTTACCTTATGTACATGGCACGATTGATGATCTGATTCTTGAAGCAATTCATGCCCACAACACAGGTGAGCTTGAGAAAGCAATAGGAATTTACACTCAGATAATAACAGCGCAGCCACAACCTAATAATATCGTTCTTTCTGTTATACTAAAACATAGGGGCATGGCTCGTTTTTCTCAAAACAAATACAAAGAATCACTTGCCGATTTCCTTGCTAGTGTAGAGAAGGATCCAAAGAATTTCAGGTCTCTTTATTATATAGGGATTGTTTATAGTATTCAGGGTGATGATGAAAAAGCAATTGATTATTTTACGCAGTCACTTGCTTTGAATGAATATCAGTCACATGTATACTACAGAAGAGCTTTGGCACAGTATCACAGGTGCAATTTTGACCTTGCATCAGAAGATTTGACAAGGGCTCATAATCTTGGGCTTGATAACGATGATTGCAAAAAACTTCGTGAGATTTTGTCCGCAAAAAGCGAGTTTTCTGTATAACAGTTAAATCGGTTTTTTAAACATTTTTTTTAGGGCCGAAAACTGTACCACTTCCGATCATCGAATTACAATGCTTGCGTTTGGCATCGTTGATTAAGAAAAATCAACCTCAAAATTCGACTCAACTTTTGGTATGCGGTCGTATGTTAAAAATCCGTTTGTTTCGTCTTCTACATCGCTTAGCTGGGTGTAAATTGCGGCGCACAAGCCTTTTTTAACATACGGCTTAATTTGAGTGTCGTAAAGCTCGTGAATTGCTTTTTCTAACTCCGACTGCGAAACAAAAGTCTTATAGCCGTAGTTTTGATTCTTGTTAAAGTAGTGATTCGGCTCCAACTTGAACGAGTAACCGCCGAATTCGGAAATCACGATTGGCTTATCGGATTTTTTGACTTTGATTTTCCTAAAATAAACATGATCGCTATGAACATCAGTTTTTTTCTGTTTGAACCAGCCCGACGTTGAATCGATAATCCGCGTTGAGTCGTGTGCTTTCACGAAATCGTAAAGCTCGTCCGCACAGAACTGTCCCCAGCCTTCATTGAAAACTGTGTAATAACATATGCACGGAAAGTTATAAAGACAATCGATTGTGGCGGCGACAGTTTTTTTGAAAATCTGCCTGGTTTCGCTCGACTTGTGATAATGCTTATCTTTGAAAAAGCCTTTGTCACACAAGCGTGGAAAAACTGTCGGCAGGATTGTGTCGTGGAAAAATGAATAATCGGAGTTGTTCACAAAATCCTGAAAAACAACCATACCAAGGCGGTCACACGCTTCGTAGAAAAGAGCCGGCTCCACTTTTATGTGCTTTCGTAGCGTGTTGAAGCCAAGCTTTTTCATTGCGAGAATATCGCTTTCCCAGCCTTTTTCGGAGTTTGGAAGAAAGATTCCTTCCGGCCAGTAACCCTGATCAAGAACGCCGTTGAAAAAATAAGGCTCTCCGTTGAGCAGAAGCCGCTGATATCCGTCTTTATCGCGCGCGATACCGACCGTTCGTAAGCCGAAATAACTTTGAACAGTGTCGTGCGCTGTTTTTACAGTTATGTAGTATAAGTTCGGATCTTCCGGTGACCACAGTTTTGGGTTTTCTATTTTGATGTAGAGCGATTTTTCGCTTGTGGTGAGCGTTAAAACTTGCGTCGAAAACTGTGCATCTGGCTCCGCCGATACTTGCACATCATCTGTCGCGCGTGAAACAGTGATATTGTAAGTGTCGCTCGCGGCTGTAATGGAAGAGGTGTTTTCGTAACACTCGTCAATTTCAAGCTTTATTCCTTCCAAGTCGGGTGTGATTTTAAGCCCTCTGATATATTGGCGAGGTACGCTTTCTAGCCAGACTGTCTGCCAAATCCCAGAAATCGGTGTGTACCACATTCCGCCGCGAGCTTTTTTCTGCTTTCCATAGGGAAACTTGTGGTCGAGCGTGTCTATCACATCTACCTGGATTTTGTGAGGATTTTCGCTTGAAAGTGCCTCTGTGATATCGAAGCTGAAAGGAGTGTAGCCGCCTTCGTGCTCGCCGACTTTTTTACCGTCTATGAAAACTGTTGCAATCTGGTCAACTGCGCCAAAATTGAGCAGAACGCGGTCTTTTATAAATCCATCTGGAAGAGAAAAAGTCGTGTGATAGGAATACTGCTCAAAGTTACAGCCGTTTTGCGGAAAATCGCAATCATCTGATGCGGACAACGAAGCCGACACCCCGCAGTTGTAAGAACCAAGCGGAAACGGTACAACAGCGCCGCAATCCCATTTTCCGTTCAGATTGAGAAAAGAATCTCGTTTAAGCTGCGGGCGTGGATACTTCGCGAAGGGAACTTCATCTGTGTGTTGGTCGGATTCTGAGCCCGCGCCAACATTTCCGCCATTGCAAAAGTCTCCGGCAACTCCGCCATATTCCTCGCTAACTTTTAGTTTGTTGAACTCTTCTTTCTTAGACACGACACACCCCAAATCGCAAGGAAAATGAAAAGCCCTGCAATGAACGCCGCAAGATATATATTGTGATTCGGTATGAAGGACTCAGTTCCGTCTCCGTTAGCAATCCTTTCCGCGTTCTTAAGCACAGCAGCACCGATTGCCGGTCCGATTACGCCTGGAATCAGAACCTGCGCAATAATTCTTATGCCTTGGAACATACCGGTTTTATTCTGCGGCGTAAAATCCCTGACCATCGCACCAAAAACTGCCATACCCGAAAGAAAGCCCGAAAGCATCAAGAGAGAACCGATGAAAACAAGCACGATATTTGTGAAGAAGTAAAGGAAAACATAGCCTGCAAGAAGTGTTACGACAACAGGAATAACAGATTTTTCAAAACCGTATTTATCATAAACGCGGCCATAAAAAAGCGTGACAACAGCTGCGGCTATAATCGCAGGTGCCATAATCAGAACGTAATTGTCAAGCTTAAGGCTTTGTTCATAATACAGAATCAGATATGGCATAAAAATCTGAATCGATATATTAAAAATCGCAAATGCTGCCAGAATGACGTAGAGCATATAATTCTGCTTGATTACAGATGGTTTGAAACTGTAGAAGATGTTCTTGAAATAGTGAGAGTTTTCTTCCTTTGCGTTCTTCAAAAGCTCGCGCGATTTGCTGTCATCAATCAGGAAATAACCAAGACCGCCAACAAGAATAACAACTCC
>JAIKVO010000199.1 GCA_024685655.1 Treponemataceae bacterium | reverse complement strand
ATGTCATCTGATATGGCAGAAGCTATCCGCCAGTTGATACAGGAGAAAGGTTTTTCAGAAGATTCTGTAAAAAACTCGATTGAGAATTCAATAAAGGCCGCTTATAAAAAGACGTTTGGCACGGCAGACAATTGTGAGGTTAGATTTGCGGATGACCTTAGCGAGGTTACTGTTTGGGCAAGAAAGGTAATCGTTGAGGAAGTTGAGGATCCTGCGACAGAAATAAGCCTTGAAGAGGCAAAAAAACTTACGGAAGATTGTGAGGTCGGTGATGAAATTCAGATTCTTATCGACCCGAAGACAGATTTTGAGCGCTCTGCTGTTCAGACAGGAAAGCAGTCTGTTCATCAGTCTTTGACGGAAATTCAGAAAGACAGCCTTTACGCCGAGTACAAAGACAAGGTTGGTGAAATTATAATCGGATATTATCAGCGTGAACGCAACGAGACGATTTACGTTGATCTTGGAAAAGTTGAGGGTATTCTTCCTAAGAAGTTCCAGTCGGAGCGTGAGGTTTACCACAAGAACGACAGAATCAAGGCTCTTATCACAGATGTTCGTAAGTCAGCTTCTGGACTTCAGATTATTCTTTCTCGTACTGATCCAGATTTTGTACGCAACATCCTTGAGCTTGAGGTTCCAGAGATTTACGACAAGACAGTTGAGATTTTCAAGATTGTCCGCGAGGCTGGTTACAGAACGAAAATTGCAGTTTACTCACACCGCGAGGATGTTGATCCTGTTGGTGCATGTGTTGGTCTTAAAGGTGTCCGCATTAAGAACGTAATCAGCGAGCTTGAGGGCGAGAAAATCGATATCCTTAAGTATGACGAGGATCCGCGTGTTTTCATCAAAAACGCGCTTTCTCCTGCGGAAGTTACGGGTGTCGTAATTCTTGACGAGGAAAAGAGACAGGCTCTTGCCGTTGTACCGGAAAACCAGTTCTCTCTTGCTATCGGCAAGCAGGGACTTAACGTTCGTCTTGCTAACAGGCTTACGGACTGGAGCATTGACGTTAAGACAGAAGAGCAGTATGAAAGTTCAGACGAGCTTATTGCCGAGTCAAGAAAAGCAGCGATGGATCTTTTCAACGATGGTGATTACGATGAGATTTCTACGGTTGCAGAGCTTCCTGGAATCAACCCGGCTGTTGCAGAGCTTCTTGCTGCGAACAACATTACAGAAATCGAGGATTTCATTGCAGCAGAAGAAAACGGTACTCTCAGCAGCATAGAAGGTCTTTCTGCAGACGATATCGCTTCTGTTAAGGCTCTTATCGACAGCTCAGTTGAGTTCGTTGACGAAGAGCAAGAAGCTGCAGAGCAGGAAGAAGCTCCGGCTGAGGAAGCTGCAGAAAACGCTCCTGCTGATGGTGAAGAATACTATGAGTGCCCGGAGTGTGGTGCGAAAATAACGATCGATATGACAACATGTCCTAATTGTGGTATCGGTCTTAGTTTTGAATATGAGGATGGAGAATAAGGAAGGAAGATGGCGGAAGATTCAGAGAAAAAACCAACGTTTATACTGAACAAGCAGAAGAGTGATACGCAGACTGAAAAAACGTCTGCTGCAAGCCAAGGTGAGAGAAAGAAAGTTGTCGTTGTAAAACGGAAGACACCGGCTCAGCAGACTGCGACACAGGGCGAGAAGTCCGAACAACCGAAAGTTGTTGCTGTGAAAAAAGTTTCTGAATCTGCCGCTTCTTCTAACCAACCGGAAAAAAAGCCGGTACCTGTAAATACAGAGCAGACAACTCCTGCTGCGGCTTCAGGGGCGGAGCAGGGTGCTGCAAAAACGACGCAGAAACCCAAGCCTCAGGGTGCGCCGAAACCACAGGCGACTTCTTTTGAGCTTAGCCCATCAAGACCTAACGTAAAGATGGGTAACCTTGCGGAAAAAGGACGTGGTTTCCGCGGACAGGGCGGCGGACGCTTCAACAACAACGGAAGATCCGGCGGCTTTACGGGCGCACAGGCTCGTGAAGGCTACCAGAACCGTAACGGTGAAGGTCGCTTCGGTAATGGTCCGCGCGGTGGAGCCGGTAACGGCGACAAGCCTTTTGGTAACAGAGGCGGTTTTGGCGGAAAGCCAGGCTTTGGCAACGGACCACGAGGAAACGCCGGTGCGCCGGGACAGGGTGGTAAGCCCGGTTTTGGCAACAACAGACCCGGATTTAAGCAGGGCGGAGTTGGTGGAGCGGGAAGACCGCAAGGTCAGCGCGGAGGTTTCGCGCCGTCGCCCGCACCAATCGCAGAGCCAAAGAAAGTTCCTGCAAAGAAGACTTTTACAAAGAAGAAGACAGTTTACTTCCGCAAGGATAAAGAAGAGAATCTTGACGATAAACTGTTCTACCAGAAGAAGAAGACTCAGGCTAAGCTCGATGCTGTTCCTGATAAAATAGAGATAATGGAGAATATTTCAGTTCAGGATCTTGCAAAGAAAATGAACCTGAAAGCATCCGACATTATCGCAAAGCTCATGTCTATGGGTATGATGGTTTCCATCACGCAGTCAATCGATGCGGACACCGCGACGCTCGTCGCGTCAGAGTACAACTGCGACGTTCATATCGTAAGCCTTTATGACGAGACTGTCATTGAAAGCGAGGAAGACACCGACGATGCAATCGCACCTCGTCCGCCTGTAGTAACTGTAATGGGTCACGTTGACCACGGTAAGACAAAGACTTTGGACGCTATCCGCAGTGCAAACGTCGCAGCTGGCGAGTTCGGCGGTATTACGCAGCATATCGGTGCGTACATGGTCGATACTCCGAAAGGTCGCATTACATTCCTTGATACACCAGGTCATGAAGCTTTCACAATGATGCGTGCGCGCGGTGCCGCTGTAACTGATATCGTTGTTCTAGTTGTAGCTGCCGACGACGGTGTTATGCCTCAGACTGTTGAGGCTATTAACCACGCTAAGGACGCAAAAGTTCCGATTGTTGTTGCTGTCAACAAGATTGATAAGCCGGAAGCTAACCCGGACAAAGTTATGACACAGCTTTCTGAGCTTGGACTTACCCCGGAAGAGTGGGGTGGTGACACTCAGTATGTAAAGATAAGTGCGCTTAAGAAAGAAGGTATTGATGATCTTCTAGAGGCTATCCTGCTTCAGGCAGAAATCCTTGAGCTTAAGGCTAACAACAAGTGTCGTGCGGAAGGTAAGATTATCGAATCTCGCATCGATCACGGACGTGGTGTTGTTTCTACCCTTATCGTTCAGCGTGGTTGCCTGCATACTGGTGATCCTTATGTCGCCGGTATTTATTCAGGTCGTGTACGCGCTATTTTCAACGACTGCGGTAAGAAAATCGATATGGCGACACCGAGTATGCCGGTTGAGATTCTTGGTCTTGAGGAAATGCCTAATGCCGGCGATCCGTTCCAGGTTACTGAGAACGAGAAAGAGGCACGCGCAATTTCTGCAAAACGTCAGGAACTCAAACGCTACGAGGCTGCTAAGGCTGTTAAGAAAGTTAATCTTGATAATCTTTACCAGACGATTGACGAAGGCGAAATCAAAGAGCTTAAAGTTATCATCAAGGCTGACGTTCAAGGTTCTGCCGAGGCTCTTAAGCAGTCTTTGGAGAAGCTTTCCACAAAGGAAATCCGCCTTGTCGTTATCCATTCGTCTGCAGGTGCCATCAACGAAAGCGATGTCGTTCTTGCGGCGGCTGACTCTAACGCAATTATCATCGGATTCAACGTTCGTCCTACTCCGAAGGCAAAGATTCTTGCCGAGCAGGAAAAAGTTGATATCAGAAAATACAACATCATCTACAAGGCTGTTGAGGAAATTACCGCCGCAATGGAAGGTATGCTCCAGCCAGATGTCAAAGAAGAAGTTATTGGTACTGTCGAGGTTCGCGATACATTCAAAGTTCCGAAAATCGGTACGATTGCCGGTGCTTATGTTCTTGAAGGTCTTATCAAGAGAACAAGCACAGTCAACATCATCCGTGAGGGTATCGTTATCCACAACGGAAAGGTTTCATCTCTCAAACGTTTCAAGGACGATGCGAAAGAAGTTGCTGCCGGATTTGAGTGCGGTATCGGAATTGAGGACTGGCACGACATAAAAGTTGGCGACCAGTTCGAGGTTATCGAGTTCGTCGAGGTTGCACGCAAACTGGGTGATTCCATTGCGGCAGAAAAAGCCAAGGCTGAAAAAGAAGGAAAGAGCGAGTAATGGGTGAATTCCGTCTTACCCGGCTGGGCGAGCAGTTCCGTGATGAAATTTCCCGGATGATTCTCACCCAGCAGATAAAAGATCCGCGTGTCTCTACGTTCCTCAACATTAATCGTGTTGAGATTACGTCAGACCTTTCATACGCAAAAGTTTATGTCTCTAGTTTTATGAACGAGCGGCAGACCTTGCGCGGCGTAAAAGGATTGGAGAGCGCGGCTGGCTTTATCCAGACAACTTTGAGCAAAAAGCTTCGTCTTCGACAGTTCCCGAAACTGACTTTCCTTCTTGATACAAGCATTAAAGAAGGCTTTGAGATGGTTCAGAAGCTCAACGAGCTTGAAAAAGCCGAAAGTCACGCGCAAGAGGCGGCTCCGGCTGATGAGGCCGATGAACAAAGCTGATTCCTGCGGTAAAAATATCTCGTCGCTTGTTCTTTTGGCGAAACAACCCGGAAGGACAAGCTTCTCTTCTCTTTTTTCCGTAAAACACGCTCTCGGCACAAAAAAAGTCGGGCATACAGGTACTCTCGATTCATTTGCTGAAGGACTGCTTGTCGTTTGCACCGGCGGCCTTACGCGTATTGCTTCGCGCATAACGGCATTTGACAAAGAATACGAGGCAATAATCGCATTCGGAAGCGAAACTGATACGCTTGACCCGTATGGCGCGGTTGTCCGTTCTGCGCCGCTTCTCACAGTAGACGCTTTTAAAGACGCATTTAATGCTTTCAAGGGTGAACTGATGCAAAAGCCGCCGGCATTTTCTGCGCTTCATGTTGATGGGCAGAGGGCGAGCGACCTTGCACGGAAAGGCATTGAGATTGAAGTGCCGGAACGGAAAATCACAGTTTTTTCTTCGAGCATAAAAGAAATACAGGAAAAAGACGGGCTTGTGGAATACGCGCATGTCGTTTTTCACGTTTCAAAAGGAACGTATGTAAGGTCGCTCGCACGCGATATTGCGGCTTCATGTGGTTCGGCGGCGCACCTTATCGGGTTAAGGCGCACGAAAGTTGGTAGTTTCCGACTGGAAGATGCGGCTGGGTATGAACTTTTGGAGCCGTTTTCTATAAAAACTGTCCAAAATGGCGAAAATATCAAAAATGCGCAAATAACTAAAAATCAACAAAACCAACAAAAACTCCCGAAAGAGCAAATAGTCAAAAATACTCAAAACGACCAATTTGTCCAATCTGAGATTTTAAAAAAACTGCGCTCAATGACTCCTGAAGTTGCGGTTGAGTGTGGTTTTACCCCCGTGTTCCTAAAAGACGGATATGTAGACTGGTTCTTCCATGGCAAACCGCTCTCTGAAAAGATTTTCAACAACTTCCCGGCAGATGGAAACGAATACGCTGTTTTTACCGGAAACGCCGAAGAGTGTAAAGACTCAAAAAACTGTAAGTTTGTCGGCATGGTCGAGCGCAACGGCCGCGCACTGAAATACGGCTTTGTTATGAGCAATTCATAAAAGATTCTTAGCCTGAAAAGGGTGGGGTGCGGGAGCGGGAAAAACTTTGCATAGAGTTTTGCCTGCCCCGCCTTATTCATGAATATGATTTCAAGAAATCCTTTAATTGCGCTTGGTAGCCCTCTTTATCAATATAGAAACTTTCTGCATGTTTCGCGCCTTTAACCCAAAAAATCCGCTTTTCTGCCACGCATGCTTCGTAGTTTTTCTGCGTCATCCAAGTAGGCACAAAATCATCTTTATCGCCGTCAACAAAAAGAATCGGGATGCGGTTCGTCTTCATTGCGTCGAGCGTCGAGTATTCTTTAAGCCAAAAGCCCGCTATGCATTTTACAAGAATTTCAGAAAGCGGCATTATCGGGAAAGCAGGAAGCTTTACCTGGCTTCTCAAAACAGAAATTATTATATCATAAGGAGATGTGTATCCGCAGTCAGCCACTATTCCCTTGACGTTAGACGGCAGTTCAAGGCCGGATGCCATTAAAACCGTGGCACATCCCATTGAAAGTCCGTGCAAAAAGACTGGCTTATCGCTTCCAAGCCTGTTGTTAAGATATAAAATCCAGTCGCGACAGTCGTAACGCTCTTTTATTCCGTAAGTCAGATATTTTCCGCCGCTTTTGTTGTGGGCACGCTCGTTTATTACAAGAACGTTGTAGCCAAGCGAAAGATATAACTCCGGTAACCCGGCGAAATCACGCGGCGCAACACCGTGAAATCCGTGGCACATCAGCACAGTACCTTTCGTGTTGCCGTCGGGAACTGAAAAAAGTGAGCCATACAAATCGAATCCGTCAAAAGATTTTATGTAAACATCCTCGGATTTCTGCGACAAGAACCACTGAATCGAAGCGTTTATAAAATCTTTGTGCTCATGAAGGTATTCTGTGTCGTTAAGAGGATGTGGCGGCTCGTCGTGCCTGGCAAAATTAGGCTTGAAAAGGAAAAAATAAATCCCCAGACACATAAGCAGCAGCAACGCAACTAAAATAATCAAAATAATCCAAAAAATCGCCATAACTTCTCCTTAAAAAATCGGCAGTTTTGCCTGGCTTTGTGGATGCGCTCGAAACTTCGTTACTCCGCGAGCTCTGCTTTCCAGCGCAGACGGAAAATTCCGTCGTTGTAGCTGGAACTTATTATCCTAAATGATTTTATCTCTGATGTGTTTTGCGCATGCTCGCCGATACATGGGCACACATCGTAGTCACCAACATGGACAAGCCGCAAATAATCCCCTGCTTCCTCCGGCAAACGCGAAAGGTCGAACAAACTCGCCGCATCTTCACGCTTTACTATTTCCGTTGTAACAGGCAGATTCATCTGAATAACTTCGTTCACTTTTGCTTCGACAGCTTTGAGCTGTTCTTCTGTTGGAACGCTTTCCGCCTCAAAATGATAGTCGCATTTTGATTTTCGCTGCTCAATGTGCGCGCTGAATGCCCTTCCGCAGTGAAACATGTTGTCCATCGTCCTGTTAAGGATATGCTCCGTTGTGTGGACAGGAGCACAATAATCTTTGTTCGGTTTGTTAAGAATCGGTTCTTCCATACAATCAGTATAGTCGCAACGTCATTTTGTGTCACGCAAAAGTTAGAGTAAGAGGAGAGTGCAGTCGCCGACGTTCGCTCCAAATGTTGCGAAAGTATCATCAGGGGGCAGTTGCCCCCTCGCTTCAAACCTGCGGTTTTACGCTACCCTCACTAGCGGGTAGGGAACGGCCCTGCGCGTTGAAACGCTTCGCTGACAATGCTCGGGGACGCTCACTGGTTCACGTAGTAATAATCGTAGAACCAGTAAAGTTTTGTTGAAAGAATATGTTCATCGTCGTAAGGCAAACAACCTTGGAGTTTTAACTGGCGTGCGATGAACGAAAGTTCTTCTTCGAAAACTGTAAGAAGTCCGTTCACCTCTGTTGTGTTTCCACAGAAATTCGAATCGTGCTCGTATCCCATGTTATGCATCATCTCGTGGGCAATGATCTCAAACCAGTTGTGATGCTGATAGAAGTCGCTCCTAAGAATCTGGCGGGTGCCAACCGAAACCCAGTCTTCGGCGCGGTAATGACAGCCGATAAAAGGCTCGTCCAGACCGAGAAGGGAACCGTCAAATGTTCCGACGCTGCCTAAACCAACTGTTGTCGCGTTTTTACGAGCATCGAGCGCACCAAGTTGAATACTGTAATCTATGACTTTTCTGAAGGTTTTTCTTATTTCCGTGTCGGTAAGGAATGTTTGGTTCATATCGTCAGACCAGGCACCTGTAAAGAAGCGATTTTTTGAAGTAAGAAAATAGTCTTCAAATTCGTGGCTACCCATTACGTATGCCATTTGTGTCATGAGCGAAATCCATTCACGGCATTGTGGGGCTCTCATCACAATCCAGTTGCCTTCACCGCCCATTTGACGGAATTGCGTAAATGTTAAGTCCCAGTTTACAGGAAGCTCGCTCAGGCTTTTGTAAAAGTCATCGTCGGCGGTTACTGTGTATGTTGCTTTTGTATCGACGTTGCTCATGTTTTTTGCGATGACGTATCGCGCCAACGGCTGTATCTTGTTGTATTGGGCGATGACTGTTTCTTTGCCGTTCGCATCCTGCTTTTTTATAGTCACATTTTTGCACGGATAAAGCATGTAGCTTGTAAGTTCAAGCTTGTTGTTCATAATGTCCAGTGTAAGCGGGTGCGTCACGTTAAAATGATATTTGTCGATATCATCTGGTGTGTCGCTGTTGCAAAGTATGCGCTCAAAATCTTCCTCGATTTTAAGGCTTTTGTCTTTTGTGTACGTGGAAAGGTCGGCAAGTACCTCGCAAAGGTAATAACCGTTCTGTTTTGCCCATTGTTCGGCGTAGCTTCCGCGCGGCATACGGATTTTTGACGCGCTGTTGAAAGCGTTTTTGCCTATGCTTTTAATTGAGTCGGAAAGATCGATGAGCGGCACGGGGCATTTTTGGAACGCGCCGGCAGAAATTGTTTCCGCTTTGCCGACTCCGATGTAAGTAAGGTTTTTGCATACAACATCGACAGGCTGCACAACTGTGTTCTCGTTGTAGAGCAATTCTGTGATTGAGTTGGCGTTCTGATCGTCAATTCCGATAAGCTCGACCTTATAGCCATATTCTGTGGCAAGACGGTGTGCCTCGCTTCCGGCATAGCAGCGGAAAACGGTTATGTTGTTATCGCCCCAAAAAAGGCTGCTTTCTTCTTTTATGTAACGGAGCGATTTTGGCACTGTGACTGATTCCAGCTTGGGGCAGTCGTAGAAAGCGTATTCACCAAGGACTTCTACGCCTTCTTCCATAACGACTTCTTTAAGGACTCGACAGCGGGCGAAAGACCATTCGGCAACTTCTTTTACGTTACCAGGGATTGTGACTTTTTGAAGCCGCGTGTTTGCTTGAAACGTTGCGGGGCTTATTTTTCTTAAGGAAGATGGGAACTCTATCGTCGTGAAAGACGTGTTCTGCATGTATCCCGCTTCTTTTGTGGCTATCTGGCCTTCGCTGATTTTGAGCACACCGCCGGAGATGATATCTTTTTGTGCGGAAAAGGTTGCTGTCGCGCCGTTCACCGTGATGTTTCCGTTTGAGTTCGTTCCACCATCAGTCCGTGCCATTGCTTTTAACGTGAGTGATTTTGGAACGGCGTTCAATGTGACCGTGTATTCTGCGCTTTTTGGCTTTGATCCGGCGGATTTTTCAGTGCTGTCGTTTAGGACAGTCTTGCCGTCTGCCGTGATAACAACATCTTTTAAGCAGAGTTTTTTGCCGCCGCTTGTGTATGTAAACGTTATTGTGTTGCTACCTTTCGTGAACGCATTTGCCGGAAAACTCCATTCATATGGCTGCCATTCTGTTGTAAAGTCGTTCTTTTTCCAGCCTGTAATGTCCATGCAGTATTTTGGAGCTAAGGCGGCGGCGTTTTCAACGTTGATAGCGGGCTTTGTGGCGTTTTCCGCATTTGTTGTGTTTGCTGCTTGCGACGCTTCCTGATGAACATTCACGCGCCCGAAAAAGGAACTTGTCGATAAAAGAGTGTCGTACTGTGTGTTTTTGCCAAGCGTCACATCTGTAATCGCTGTGTTCGCGAATGCCCTGGAACCTATGAATTTAACGCTTTCTGGTATTTTCGTGATATTAAGCTTGTTACAGTTGTAAAAAGCGGCTGCTCCTATTGTTTCGAGCGATTCAGGAAGATTGATTTCGGTCAGGTTCGTCATGTCGCAAAATGCGTATGGCTCTATTGTTTTTACGCTGTTCGGTAAGACGATTTTTGTTATTGAGGTGTTTCCACGCGCGACCGCTGGCGACACGAATGCAACGCCGTCTTTGATAGTAAGCACGCCGTTTTTTATGGAGAATGTTCCTTCTACGGCATATCCGTTTTCAAGGCAGAAGTCTTTTTGTGCCTGCGTCGCGCATGAAATCATACAGTATTTAAGCAATGCGCCGCGCTCTATTGTAGTGACGCTTGCCGGAAGTACTATTTTTTCCGCGTCTACTTCGTCAGAAAGGCACCAGCGCGGTAGCGTAGTAACGCCGTTGTTAATTTTGAGCGTTGTTCCCTGTTTTGTATAAAGCTTTTGCGTAGCGTCGGAAGATGATGCGGCGCTTGCGGCAGTCGAGGCAGAAGATGGGGCTGCGGTCAGTGAAAACAATACGGACACTGCTATTAAAATGGCAAAAAACTTCTTCATGCGCGTTTCTCCTAAAAACATCGTCGATTATAGCATGTGATTTCGAAATTTC
>JAIKVO010000172.1 GCA_024685655.1 Treponemataceae bacterium | reverse complement strand
CGTTTCATTGTTTCTGCATTTCGTGTTTCATGACCAAAGAGACCTGATTGTGTTAAAGTGATATAGAAATAATCAGAATCTATGACACCTTTGCTGTTTCCATACAAATCATTTCGCAACAATTCAACGATTGCAAAAACTTTTTCTGAAAGATTTGCATATTTTTTCGCTTTTAATCCAGAATACTGCTTATTTGTAATGATTCCTATTATTTCACCCACAAAGGCCGTAATCTTTTCGGCAACATCTTTATCAGCATGCATCTGAAGTAAGCCAAGTTGATATATCAGCTTTTGTAATTCATCTTGATTATCATTAATGGTAATTTTCCCGTCTTCTGTAATTGCTTCTAGTTCTTTTAAGAAATTTTGATAAATTTCCTGTTTCTTCTCAAAAACCCCAGAATCTCTTTCATGTTCGAGTTCCTTATCTGTTTGAACCCCCAGAAGAAGCAAAGTAACAATAGCCGTAATAATAGATCCAAGTAAAGTTCCTGTAAGCTGGGCTAGGATACCAGTTATTCCATAAATCTTAAAAAGAACTGATGTAACAAGAAAAACTACGGAAAAAACTATTATCAACGCAATACTAACACGATTTTTATTCTTATTTCGCATAAATGTATCCTCCGACTACGTTTATTTATATCAAGTAATAGTTTAACTCTGAAATTTGGAGAAAGCAACAAAAAAAATAATTACTCCATAATCTCTCTAAAGAATAATTCCCCGATGGTACAATGGTACATACTTTGATTCGTTGTAATTCTCATAGTCCCAGTCACTGTGCCAGTGACCAAAGAACCATTTCTTGTACGAAATAAGCGAGTCTATTTTATCGTTGAAAACTACATTTGAATCGCGATAGATCTGGTTCGGGTTTTCTTCTGTAAGGGCGATGCCTACGGATGTGCCTGTATGCGAAAGAACATAGTCGAAGTTGCCGCCATACTCCTTTATTTTTTCAACACAGGCGTTTTTCTCCCTTTCATCCCACTCTTCCTGCTTCCACCAGCTTTCATGCGGTTTGCGCCAGACTTTGTCATCACTCATAGCGCCACCAAGGACAAGAAAGCGTTTGTCTTCGATTGTGTAGATTTCTCCTCGTTTGAAATAAAACACATTATCACTGACTTTCAAAACCTTAGCTCCAAACATTTCTACTTCCGGCAGCTTTTCGATAATGTCGTAATTATCATGATTCCCTTGGACAGCTAGAATCTTGAACGGTTTCTGGTTATACCATTTGAGAAGATACCGGTCTGTGTGGTCTGTTGGATGAATCCCAGCTTCATCAACAGAACCCTCATACCATGGAAGCCCAAAATCGCCAAGAACAATTGCAGTTGTAATCGCATGAAAATCCGCTCCCTGCTCCATACAGCGAAGCTTCATGTTATTTGATGAGAGATTCGACATGTCTTCTGTGTTATGGGTATCGCCGGTTATGTAAATCATAATTTACTCATGCTCAGAATTATTAAGCAAATTATTCAGAATGCTTTCCCTGTGATTTATGAATAATTCCATAATTCTATAGGATTCTGTTTCTTCGTAGGTAATTCTCTTTAACCCACTTTCAGAAAAATTAAGTATATCGGTATTGGGGAAAGCAAGCAAAATAGAAGAATGCGTTACTATTATGAATTGTGAACCGAGCTGAGTCATTGTATTAATGAATAAAAGCAGTTCCATCTGTCTGTTAGGACTAAGAGCCGCTTCGGGTTCATCAAGTAAGAACAAACCGGGAGAATTGAAACTTTCCATAAATTGAAGAAAACTTTCACCATGTGACATTTCATGGTAATTAGGAATATTTTCTCCACCATTTATATGTCTTAAATTCTCGTATTCTGTGGCAACATTATAAAAACTCTCAGCCCTAAAAAAATATCCGGAGCGTTTCATCCCTCCTTTTGCAAGAGTCAAAGCATTATCTAATTCTGAGGTATCATTGTAAGTCTCAAATTTTAGATTGACAGTTCCACCTTCTGCATTAAAGCCATAATTCTTTGCAATAGCCTCCAGTAATGTTGATTTTCCCGATCCGTTTTCTCCAGAAAAAATAGTGACAGGTTTTTCAAAAATAAGTTTTTGAATCTTTGCTATGGAATGAATTTTTCTTAAGTAAGAATCTTCGCTTATTACAGACCAATCAATTTTCAGACGGTTAATATATCAGTCATTCATTTAGATATATTTCTCCTACAAACAAAAGTTCATCTGTCTTGAATTCAGGGGAAAATCTTACTGAAAATGATTTTAGTGACTTCCAATATCCACGATGACACCAGAAGTATCCGCTTCGTGTTTGCCTATATCCAGGATATATGCAAGCTCATCGTCATTTGTTTTTTGATTACTCAAGGCCTGCTCTAATAATTCCGCAAAACTTAAATGCTCTGGATTTGGAAATTTTGCAAGATATTCGCGAATTTCCGCCCTGTCTGCTTCGGCAAGCGCAATTTCTTTTATTTTCGCCGCCCGCTCTTC
>JAIKVO010000122.1 GCA_024685655.1 Treponemataceae bacterium | reverse complement strand
AAGTAAAAATATGTATCATTAGCAAATAGAGAGCATGAAATAAAAAGAAATGTTAAAATGCTGAATATGTTTTTTTTCATTTTCTTGCTCCTTGGGAGTTATATGTTAGGTTGTTTTCACCATGTTCAAAACTGAGGGCTTTTTTCACCAGATAGTTTTTACATTATACAAAGGGATTTTTGAGTCTTTTGTAACGATTGTTAAATCATTTTCTTGTGCCATTGTAATTAGAAGCCTATCAAAAGGATCTCTATGAATATCTGGTAATGATTTTATCAAATCCAAAGAATTACCAGAAACAAAAAGTTCCTCAAATTCATCTTCTTTACAGGCATTTATAATATCTTGGATTGAATTCTTATATTGTAATAGATTACGAGTCTGCTTTATGGCAATTTCCCATAATGAAACTTTGCTGTAATAGCAGAATTCGTTGTTGATGATTTCTAAAGCTGTTTTAGATAAATTCTCACTATCAAACAAATACCAAAGAATTGCATGTGTATCTAAAAGATATTTCACATATACTCCTTAAAATCTTCCAAGGGTTCATCGAAATCCGGCGACATGTAAAAATTAGCGGTTTTCAGAATATCAGGGCGACGGTTTGGGAATCGTTTAGCAGATTCTTCATGCTGTTTTTTATAAAGAATTTTATACTGTAATAGCTCCAAATAATTATATACTTCAGCCATATATTCTTCTGGAATTGTTTCTAACTTTTCTTGAACAGTTTTTAGCGGCATACAGAACCTCCTACACACTTCTAAATATATCACACATTCATTAAATTTGTACAATTGACATAAAGAAAAAACAAACTCTTGACTTATTCTGCAGAAATTCAGTATTATTAAAGAAATTACGGCAAAGAGGTCGTGGATATTGTTTTTGTGCGGTTTTCCGCGCAGAATCTATGTCTACGGCCTTTTTCTTTTGTTGGGAACTCACGATTCCCTTATCAGTATAATCTCAAAGTCGGCAAAGGAGCCGCAGAAACTGTTGCGTTTTGGGCGCGATGGTGTCTGCGGCTTTTTTTGTTGCTCAAGAAGAACGGAGGCGCGAAAATGCAGAAAATACGGAACGAACTTAAAACTTTATACGAACCATCTTTTGAACACGACAACTGTGGTATTGGCGCGGTGGTAAACATTGACGGAACAAAAAGCCACAAAATCGTAGATAACGCTCTGTGCATCGTTGAGAAACTGGAGCATCGCGCCGGAAAAGATGCGAGCGGCGAAACCGGTGACGGTGTAGGCATTCTTTTGCAGATAAGCCACAAGTTCTTTAAGGGCGCGGCAGAACGCGGCGAGATTATCGGCGTGGACGGTGCACCATGCAAAACGCTTGGCAGCGAACGCGATTACGGAATCGGAATGTTCTTTTTTCCGGGCGAAATTGGCGCATGCGATGCTGAAAAAGCTCGGTTTGAAAAGTGCTGCGCCGCAGAAAACCTCGCTCTTCTTGGTTGGCGAAAAGTGCCTGTTGCGCCAGACGTTCTTGGCAAAAAAGCACGCGACTGCATGCCTGAAATTTGGCAGGCGTTTATCGCGCGCCCGGACGGAACCGACGACAAAGCCACCTCTGCCGACAAAACAAGTAAAAATGCATGCGCGCCGGGTGTTGATTTTGACCGCCGCCTTTACATTTTACGCCGCGAGTTCGAAAAAGGTGAATTCTCTGGGGATTTTAAGGGGCAGAGCCCCTTAGGCGAAGGGGGTGTCGGCGCAACAACGTGCGACGCAGGGGGAAAGCTTTCCCCCACCACAAAAACATATGTCTGCTCACTTTCGTCGCGCACAATCGTCTACAAAGGCATGTTCCTTGTGCACGAACTCCGCATCTTTTACAGCGATTTGCAGTCACCGGAGTACGAATCCGCGCTTGCAATCGTACACTCGCGTTTCAGCACGAACACACAGCCAAGCTGGCAGCGCGCGCACCCGAACAGATTCATCGCGCACAACGGAGAAATCAACACAATTCGCGGAAACGTTGACAGAATGCTCGCGCGTGAGGAAACTGTCGCATCCACAAAGCTTACGCAGCCAGAGCTGAAAAAAGTTCTTCCTGCAGTAGACACGACCGGCTCAGACTCCGCAATGCTTGACAACACGCTGGAGTTCCTTTTGATGAACGGAGTGCCGCTTCCGCTCGCGGTTATGATGTGTATCCCGGAACCTTGGAAGCACGACGACAATATGCCTCTGAACAAAAAAGACTTTTATCACTACTGGGCAACGATGATGGAAAGCTGGGACGGACCTGCCGCAATTCTGTTCAGCGACGGCGACATCCTTGGCGCAACGCTCGACCGAAACGGCTTACGGCCTAGCCGCTACTATATCACAAAAGACGGCACTTTGATTTTGTCGAGTGAAGTGGGCGTTCTTGATATCCCAGAAGAAAATATAAAAATCAAATCGCGTCTTATGCCTGGACGCATCCTGCTTGTAGACACTGTGCAGAAGAAAATCATCTCAGACGAAGAATGCAAGACTCAGTATGCGGCATCTTATCCTTACGGCGAGTGGCTTGATATGAACCTTGTTCACCTTGCCCAGCTTAAAATCCCGAACAAGAAAATTCCTGTTAGCACGCAGGACGAGCGCAATATTTTGTATCGCGCTTTCGGCTGGAATTACGAGGACGTGAACGAGATGATTCTTCCGATGGCGAAAAACGGTGTTGAGCCGACGGCTAGTATGGGCGTGGACACGCCGCTTGCCGTGATGAGCGAAAAACATCCGTCGCTTTTTTCGTATTTCAAGCAGCTTTTTGCGCAGGTAACGAACCCACCGATTGACAGCCTCCGCGAGAAAATTGTCACCGACACGACCGTTTATGTTGGCAAGGACGGAAACCTTCTGGAGCCGGAGGCAAAGAACTGCCGCGTTCTGGAAATCAACAACCCGATTCTTACTGGAACTGACCTTATAAAGATAGCCGCGCTGAATCAGCCGGGGCTGAAAGCGAAAACGGTGAGCATTTTGTTCAAGGTAGATGAAGAAGGGGGAAGTCTCCCCCTCGGCGGCACACGGTTGCCGCCTACCCCCTCGCCTAGGGGTTGCACCCCTAAAACCCCGCTTGAAGCCGCGCTCGACAATCTTTTTGCGCAAATCGATGCGGCTTATGACGAAGGTTACAACATCATCATTCTTAGCGACCGCGGCGTAGACAAAACTCATGCGGCAATTCCTGCGATTCTTGCTGTTTCCGCCGTTGAGCAGTATTTAATCCGCATTAAGCGGCGCACGGCTATTTCCGTTATTTTGGAAAGTGCCGAAGTTCGCGATGTTCATCAGGCGGCGATGTGCCTTGGCTACGGTGCGCGTGCAATCAATCCGTACCTTGCGCACGAGGCGATTGCCGAGCTTATAGACCAGAAGATTCTTGACAAAGACTACCACACTGCAATTGATGACTACAACAAGGCTATAATAAACGGCATCGTAAAAATCGCCGCCAAAATGGGAATAAGCACTATTCAGTCTTACCAGAGCGCGCAGATTTTTGAGGCTGTTGGAATTGCCGCTGACGTTACTGAAAAATATTTTACGAATACAGTAAGCCGCGTTGGCGGAATAGGGCTTAAAGAAATTGAAGAGGATGTGCGCTATCACCACAACCAAGGGTTCGACCCGGCTGGCCTTACTGTCAACACGCACCTTGATTCGTTCGGAAAGCACAAGTTCCGCCGTGGTCCGCAGGCAGAAAGCCACCTTTATAATCCAGAAACGATTGTGGCTTTGCAGCAATCAACGCGAAACGGCGACTATGCCCGCTTTAAGGAATACACTGCGCTCGTTGACGACAACGCGCATCCGCATACGCTCCGCGCGATGCTCGACTTTAATTTTGCTGCGGACGGCGGCATCCCGATTGACGAGGTTGAGCCGGTCGAACAGATTGTACAGCGGTTCAAAACTGGCGCAATGTCTTACGGCTCCATCAGTGAGGAAGCGCACAAATGCATGGCGGTGGCGATGAACCATCTTCATGGAAAGAGCAACAGCGGCGAAGGTGGAGAAAAACCTGAGCGTCTTGGAACGGAATACAATTCAGCTATAAAGCAGGTAGCGTCCGGGCGTTTTGGCGTTACGGAAGAATACCTTCTTAGCGCGAAAGAGATTCAAATAAAAATGGCACAGGGAGCAAAGCCCGGTGAGGGCGGACATCTTCCCGGCAAAAAAGTTTATCCGTGGATCGCCAAAACGCGGTATGCAACTCCGGGCGTGGCTCTTATTTCGCCGCCACCACACCACGACATTTACTCAATTGAAGACTTGGCGCAGCTTATCTACGACTTGAAGAACGCGAACCGCGCCGCGCGTATTTCCGTAAAACTTGTAAGCGAAGCGGGCGTTGGTACTATTGCTGCCGGTGTTGCAAAAGCCGGTGCGCAAGTTATTTTGATTTCGGGGCATGACGGCGGAACAGGTGCGGCTCCTATTTCTTCGATTCATCATGCGGGCTTGCCGTGGGAACTTGGTTTGGCAGAAACTCACCAAACTTTGATTCAGAACGGACTTCGCGGTCGCGTCGTTGTTGAGACTGACGGCAAGCTTATGAGCGGACGCGATGTTGTTATTGCTTCTTTGCTCGGTGCGGAGGAATTCGGTTTTGCGACGGCGCCGCTCATTACAATGGGCTGCTCCATGATGCGCGTCTGCCAGCTTGATACGTGTCCGTTCGGCGTTGCGACACAGAATGAGAAACTTCGCGCGAAGTTCCCAGGCAAGCCGGAATACGTTGAGAATTTTATGAAGTTTATCGCACAGGAAATGCGCGAGTATATGGCTAAGCTTGGCGTGCGCTCCGTTGAAGAACTTTGCGGCCGCACCGACCTTTTGAAATTGAAAGACAAGCAGGGCTTTAAACGAGCGGGGCTTGTTGATTTGGAGCGTGTTCTTGCAAACGCCGAAGACGGCGAAAAATGGAAAAAATCGCGCGATACGTTCAATTTCGAGCTTGAAAAGAAAATCGATTTAACGACGCTCGTGCCCGATTTCGAGGAAAAAACAAAGGATTTGAAAGGGGGAAGTCTCCCCCTCGGCTGCACAATGTTGCAGCCTGCCCCCTCTCCTAGGGACTCCGTCCCTAAAACCCTGCTTCCAATCCAGTCTACCGACCGCACCGTCGGCACTATTCTTGGTAGCGAAATTCAAAAGAAGTTCGGCAATTCGCTTTCAGACGATACTTTCTGCGTTGAGTTTGAAGGCGGTGCAGGTCAGAGCTTCGGTGCGTTCATACCGAAAGGCCTTACACTACGGCTGACTGGCGACGCAAACGATGCGTTCGGAAAAGGCTTGAGCGGCGGAAAAGTTGTCGTAACAAAGCCAGAAACTTTTGAGGGCGAAGCCGACCGCAACATAATCGTCGGAAACGTTGCTTTGTTCGGCGCGACAAGCGGAACTGCTTTTATAAACGGTGTTGCTGGCGAAAGGTTCTGCGTGCGTAACTCCGGTGCTACCGTTGTTGCAGAAGGATGCGGCGACCACGGACTTGAGTATATGACAGGCGGCACTGCCGTTATTTTGGGAAACACCGGCAAAAATCTTTGCGCCGGAATGAGCGGCGGCGTTGCTTACGTTTTGGACGAGAATCACGATCTTTACAAGCGGATAAACCACGAGCTTGTAAAGATGTATGCGCTTGACGACGAGGTAACGACACTCCGCGACACTACAGACACGGAACGGCTTTACGAGCTTATTGAGCAGCACGCCGCCGAGACTGGCAGTGTCCGCGCAAAGGCTATTCTTGCAGATTGGGAGCACTACAAGGCTTGCTTTAAGAAAATCATTCCGAACGACTATTTGCGGATAATGACAGAGATAGCCGCTCAGGAGCGAGCTGGCGGGGAGCACGATGACGCGGTGCTTGCCGCTTTCAAAAAGTGTACAGCGTAGTGGGCGAAGGAGATATAATTATGGCAAAACCAACAGGATTCATGGATTATAAGAGAATAGAAAACGGCAATGTTCCGCCTTTGGAGCGCATAACAAGTTTTAAGGAGTTTCATCCGAAACTGGACGAAAAGGCGCGTCGCGAGCAGGCTGCTCGGTGTATGAACTGTGGTGTGCCGATGTGCCAGAGCGCGATTAAGCTTGGCGGCATGGTTACAGGCTGTCCGCTCCACAACTACATTCCTGAATGGAATGACGCGCTCTACAACGCACAGTTTGACATGGCTGCATGGAGGCTTTTGAAAACGTCGAGCTTCCCGGAGTTTACGGGGCGCGTGTGCCCGGCTCTTTGCGAAAAAGCATGTAACTGCGGAAGTCCTGTGGTAGGCGAGGGCGCAGTCACCGTTCATGATAACGAGCTTTTTATTATAGAAAAAGCTTTTGAGACAGGCTATATGAAGCCCCAAATCCCGGAAAAGCGCAGCGGCAAAAAAGTCGCGGTTATTGGGGCGGGACCGAGCGGGCTTGCGGTAGCGGACTGGCTGAACCGCCGCGGGCACAGCGTTACTGTTTACGAGCGCGAGGACAAAGCTGGCGGACTTTTGATGTACGGCATTCCTAACATGAAGCTTGATAAGAAAATAGTAGAGCGGCGCATAGAGCTTATGAAAGCCGAGGGCGTTGAGTTTGTTTTTAATGCCGATGTCGGTCGTGGCGTTTCTGCAGACCATATTCTGAATGAGTTCGATGCTGTCGCGCTGTGTTGCGGTGCGAAAAAAGCCCGCGCATTGGCGGCAAAAGGTCTTGATGCGCTTAACGGTGCGACTGCCACAGCCACAAGCACAAAAAACGCGACCGCCGCAAACAGTGTACCGGGGGCAGCTGGCGGAGTTCTTTTCGCAGTAGATTTTCTGAAAGCAGTTACAAAAAGCGTACTTGCTACAACAGGCGCACTCGAAAAAATCGGGGTGGAGACTACGAATGCGCAGATTGCCGCAAGCTTGCTTGAAAAGACGGGAATAGAAGTTACCGGAAAGAATGTTGTTATTGTAGGCGGCGGCGACACCGGAAACGACTGTTGCGGCTCTGCAATTCGCTTGGGAGCGGCGAGTGTCACACAAATTGAAATGATGCCGTGCCCGCCCGTTGAACGCGCAGCGAACAATCCGTGGCCGCAGTGGCCCAAAACGCTCAAAGTTGATTACGGAGCAGAGGAAAGTATCGCTAAATTCGGGCATGATCCCCGCGTTTACGAAACAACTGTAAAAGAAGTTTTAAGCGAGGGCGGGCACATAACAGCCGTCCGCACAATTGAAGTCGAGTTCAAGATGATAGACGGCAAGCGCACTCTTTGCGAACGCGAAGGAACCGAAAAAACTCTTCCGTGCGATCTTCTGCTTGTGGCAGCAGGGTTTGTCGGTTGTGAGGAATATACATCGCAGGCTTTCGGTACGGAATTAACTGCGCGCGGTACAGTTGCCTCTGTGGGAGACTCTGCGCCAGAAAGCGCAAGCCCCAACGGTTATGCAACGAGCGTTCCAAAAGTGTTTACCGCCGGTGATATGCACCGCGGGCAGTCGCTCGTTGTCTGGGCAATCGCCGAAGGCCGTGAGTGCGCGAATCAGATAGATGCCTATCTGATGCGCAAATAGATTCCTATCTGATGCGCAAATAGATTCCTATCTGATTTCAGATATTTATGCTACGCTGAAAACAGCATGCTTAGTTTAAATATTGTGGCGGATATATCAGTTTCGTGTTATTATTGTAACGATAGGAGCGTAACTAAAATGGAAAAATCGAAAGTTTATTTCACCGATTTCAGAGTTAAGGCGAACGGTATCAGCCTGCCTGAAAAACTTAAGCGACTTTGCCGCATGGCAGGAATTTCTTCTATTGATATGCAGAATAAATTCGTCGCGATAAAAATCCATTTCGGGGAGCTTGGAAATTTGGCGTATCTACGCCCGAATTATGCGAAGGCCGTTGCTGATGTGGTAAAAGAATGCGGCGGAAAACCGTTCCTTACGGATTGCAACACGCTTTATCCTGGTTCCAGAAAGAATGCGCTTGAACATTTGAGCTGCGCCCAAGAAAACGGCTTCAATGAAATTACGACAGGATGCCATGTCCTTATTGCAGACGGCTTACGCGGTACTGACGATGTTATTGTGCCTGTTGAAGGCGGAGAGTATTGCAAGGAAGCGTATATCGGGCGTGCTGTTATGGATGCTGATATCGTTATTTCTTTGAATCATTTTAAGGGACATGAAGCTACTGGTTTCGGTGGTGCGCTCAAAAACCTTGGAATGGGCTGTGGCAGCCGTGCAGGAAAAATGCACCAGCATAACCACGGAAAGCCTGTTGTGGCACAGGATCTTTGCAAAAACTGCAAACGCTGCGCAAAAGAATGCGGTTCGGACGCTATTTCTTATGATACAGGAAAAGCATTCATAAATCCTGATATTTGTAAGGGGTGCGGACGTTGTATAGGCGCGTGTTCTTTCGATGCAATCTATAACCCGAACGGCAACGCGAACGAAGTGCTTGGCTGCAAAATCGCTGAATATACAAAAGCTGTTGTTTTCGGCAGACCGAGTTTTCATATCAGCTTGGTTTGCGACATTTCCCCGAATTGCGACTGCCACGGCGAAAATGATGCGCCGATTCTTCCTGATGTGGGAATGTTCGCGTCTTTTGACCCGGTAGCACTCGATCAGGCTTGTGTTGATGCCTGCCTTAAATCAGAGCCGATGCCGAATTCACAGCTTTCTGACAACCTTTCCAAAAAAAATTGGCATCATTATCACGACCACTTTCTTGATTCAAACCCGAATATCCGCTGGA
>JAIKVO010000087.1 GCA_024685655.1 Treponemataceae bacterium | reverse complement strand
GTTTTTATATTCATAAGCTTTTACTCAATTGGTATGCGGATGATATGTTTCCGTATCCTTTTCCTCTATATTCCTTAGCGATGCCGTACCATATCCAGCGATAGTTGTTTTAATTCTATATCAGGCATAATCGTTTCCCATTTTTTATCCATTATTTTTTCTTAAAATCATACACATAAATAATTTCATCATCTGCATGTAAATGCTATGAAAAAGCAGGTGGAATAAATAAAGCAGATGATGAAATTATTTATGTGTATGATTTTAAGAAAAAATAATGGATAAAAAATGGGAAACAGTTGTCGGCGCAGGAAATCTGGGGTACGACATCGCTAAGGAATATAGAGGAAAAGGATACGGAAACATATCATCCGCATACCAATTGAGTAAAAGCTTATGAATATAAAAACATCACGTCTTACAATCAAAACTTTCTCACTAGATATGGCCCAAAGCGTCTACGAAAACTCGCAGGATGATGACACCAGACGATTTGTCCCGGATGAAGTTTATGATTCTGTTGAAGAAGCCCGCGCTGCGATTGAGTTTTTGCTGTCGCGGTACGACAGCACGGACGGTCCTTTTGTATATCCAATAATCACAAATGATGATGGCAAAAATATCGGCTACATTCAGCTTTGCCAGATTGATGATGGTTCCTGGGAAATCGGCTATCACATTGCAAAAATGTTTACAGGTCAGGGCTATGCAACGGAAGCGGTAAAAGCCTTTCTTCCTGCGATGGCCAAAAAATTCAATATCAAAGAAGTTTACGGAATCTGCCTTGCGGAAAATACAGCCTCTGTGCGCGTCCTGAAAAAATGCGGTTTTGTTGAAGTTTATAAGGGAAGCGGAAACTATCAGGGGAAAGAAGCTGAAATTGTGAAAACTATGTGGATAAATAAAATGGTGATTGAAACAGAAAGACTCCTGCTGCGGGAGTACACAATTGATGATTTTGACTCCCTCTATGAAATAATGTCTGATGCCGAAACTATGCAGCATTATCCGGCTCCTTTTGACGAAGCGCGCACAAGACGCTGGATTGAATGGAACATTGAAAACTATGCGCAGTACGGCTTTGGACTGTGGGCGGTGGTGCTCAAGGAAACCGGAGAATTCATCGGTGACTGCGGTATTACAATTCAAAACATCGATGGCGAAATGCTCCCGGAAGTTGGCTATCATATTCATAAGAAATACTGGAGGCGTGGTTTTGCGAAGGAAGCTGCCCAGACTGTGCGTGACTGGACGTTCATGAACACAAAGTACAACGTGCTCTATTCTTACATGAAATACACAAACGAAGGCTCTTGGCGCACAGCCATGGCTAACGGCATGAAAAAAGTGAAGGAATATCCTGATCCCAAGAACACGATTTCTTATGCTTTTGCCATCACGCGGGAAGAATGGTTATATATGGCTAATAATGGATGAAATTCATTCTGTGACGTGAACCTCTGGGTACTGACTGCGGAAAGAGAAGCATATTGAGGTTATTTGGAATCAAAAACTGTTGTTTTGTTTTTTTGCAAATACATATTTTATATGTTATGATAAAAGCATGTTTATTAATAAACTCAATCAGTTATATAAACCAAAACGAATTCTCTATTATGTGGATGCTTCCAAAGAAGATATCCTGGCTTTCTATAAGGGTGTGGTTCCACCATCGGTAGAAAAATATTCTAACGTTTTTGGTACTTATGATTATCCGGGACTTTTTTTTGTACGAAACTTGCAAAAAGAAGTTATTGGAATAGAGTTTAGAGACAACGATCCCCGGATTGAATATCCCTCAAATCTTAAATCAGTTGAGCTTGATGCTTCCTTTTTTTATTCAGTTGAAATTGATGATGATGTGGAAATTGATTTTCCTTTTATAAAAAATCTTTTTGAGGAAATTGCAAAAGAAGACAATGCGCACAGACCCTACAGCGATTTATGCATAGAAGAAGATCCAAAAGTAATCAGTGTTTTTCACGGCTATAAAAAAATCAGGATACTTCATGAATGGAAGCTTTATAACGATAAGGCAATTCATGTTATGTGTAATAATTTTGATCAGTTTGAAAAAAAAGATTTATACAAGTCTGCGTTTACAGATATGATAACTGGCACTTTCAACTGGAATTATCTTGAAGCTTTTCTGGAAGTTCCCGGTGACAGAAAAATTGAAGATTATGCCTTTGCGCATTTTGATGTCAAACAATTCCGCGTAATAAATGAAGCATATGGGCATATAGCCGCAAACAAGGTATTGAACAATATTGTAAAAACAATGAACGAAGCAGATTTTGTCTATGCAAGCGCACGCTGCCATAATGATAATTTTGCAATGCTTCTAAAAGATATGCCAGAACCGGAACTGAGAAAAAAGCTTAAAGATTTTTTTGAAAAACTTTCTGTACTGGAAGAAGATCCGTTTTATAAAATTTATTACAAATGCGGTGTTGTTCCGATGCAGCGTGCGATGCTTTCTGGAAATAGAGTCGCAGATGCCGCAAAAATGGCACAGGCGCTTTGTACAAATCAAAAGGGAACGGAAATCATTTTTTATACTGACAAAATGCACGATGACATTTCCTGGGGTAACTACGTAAAGGCTTATGTCGAAACAGCAGTCGAACAGAATGAATTTGTTGTATATCTTCAGCCAAAGTTTAATATTAAGACTGAAAAAATTAAAGGAGCCGAAGCGCTCATCCGCTGGAATTACAAAAATAAAGAATTTTTACCGCCGTACAGATTCATTCCTTTTTTTGAAAAAGACGGCTCCATTGCAAAAATCGATGACCTTGTTTTGACAAAAGTTTGTGAGGCCATGGGACGCTGGAAGAAAGATGGAAAACCTCTTTATCCTATTTCTGTAAATCTTTCACGCAGCTGCATGTATGATGAAAAACTGATTGATAAACTTGTTGGCATCGTCGATTCATATGGAGTAGATCATCACCTTATCGATTTTGAGCTTACCGAAAGCGCTACCTACGATAATATGGAGCACATGCTCTCCGTTTTGCAGGAGCTCCGTGATTGTGGTTTTAAAATTTCTATGGACGATTTTGGAACCGGTTATTCCTCTCTTTCACTTTTGACACAAATGCCTATCGATACCTTAAAAATAGACAAGAGTTTTGTAGATCCGATTGCTGCCGCCAACGAACGTAAGGAAGACATTATCGTTTTACGGCACATAATTGACCTTGCAAAAGAACTAGGTTTTGTCTGCCTTGCGGAAGGTGCCGAAAGCCGTACGCAGGTAGACCGTCTGCGTGATTTAGGTTGCGAGATTATTCAAGGGTACTACTACAGTAAACCGATTCCGCTTGAGGAATATGAAGAAAAATATCTTTAGAGCCGTATCATTGTAAACATATAAATAATTAAATCAAGGTAAGAAAAATGTGTAATTTTGAAAACTTTACAAAGGAAATAATCTCAAATAATTGGAATGTTCACGGTGCCGAGCTTTACGAAGATGGAAAACTGACTCACTCTTTTGGAGACTGCATGACCAAGTATCCGATTTATTCTTCAACAAAAACAGTGCTTTCTCTTGCGGTTGGTATTGCACGGGATGAAGGAAAAATTGATTTAACGCAAAGCGTTCAAAAATATATTCCAGAAAAATATCTGACAGATTCAGCCAGTTTTCCTGTGATGCATATTCCTCTGTACCGGCTTCTTACCATGTCTGTAAAAGGCTTTCCATTCAGACCGGAAGGAGACAGTTTTTTATGTTATTCTCTCAGCCAAAAATTAGAAAACTGGGAAACACCAGAGTTTGATTACAGTAATATTCCTGCATATCTTGCAGGCGTTGCGCTGAGTCAGGCAATTGGCGGTGATGTATGGGATTTTATTGATCATCGGATTTTGAAACCTCTTTGCATTTTTGATGCAGAATACACGCGCTGTCCAGACGGATTCTTCTACGGAGCTTCTGGAATGAAGCTTTCTGTATCTGACTTAAGCAAAATCGGGCTTTTGTTGTATAATGGCGGAGTTTTCGAAGGACAAAGGATTGTTTCTGAAGACTATGTAAAAAAAGCGACTTCAATTCAGCAGATGAACCGCGAAGGTGGCTATGGCTATTTTATCTGTAAATATAAAGATGGATTTTCTATCAACGGCAAATGGGGGCAAAAATGCTACATTCTACCACAACGCAAGCTGATGATAACGTTCTTGGGGGATTTGCGAGAATCTTCCTCAGCTGTTCGTAAAAGTATGGAAAGAAATTTGAATTTGATAGATTAAATGAATGGTATAACAACATGCTTGAACTTGAAACAAAAGCAAGTTCAATAGACGATTTCAAAAAAATCGCCTTTTTTAATCATTTGATTTTTAGGAAGATATGAACTTAGAAAACGTATATTTTTTTAACGGCACGGCTTATGCTGGAAAATCAACAATGGTGCATCTTCTGGCAGAAAAATATAACGGCATTGAATGTGGAGAAAACTATCACGATGCGCTGTTGCCGGAGCTGGATAAGGCGGAGTTTCCATGTCTCACATATACGCGCGATTTAGAAGACTGGCATGATTTTATCCGCAGAAGTCCAGAAGAATATGAGCGATGGATAAATGGAGTTACTAAGGAATGTGAAATTCTTGAGCTTCGAATCCTGAATGATTTGATAAAAAAATCGCCTGTAGATAAGAAAATCTTTGTTGATACTAATATCTGTCCTGAGACTCTTCATAAGATTTCAGATGAGCACCATGTTATGATTATGCTTGCTGCCCCAGAGATTTCTGTGAACCGTTTCTTTGAGAGACCAGATAAAGAAAAGCAGTTTTTGTACAAACTGATGCTTGAAGAAAAAGATCCACAAGCGGCACTTGAAAACTTCCGCCATTGTCTGGAGCGCATTAATTCTGTGGATAATTACAAAGCTTTCGAGACGTGTGGTTTTCCTGTGAACTATAGAGATGAGAAACTCGGAATTCAAGGTACGCTTGAACTTGTGGAGAAGGCGTTGAATTTATAAAGATAAAATTTTTTTTTTTGAGAAAACAGGGGATTATGCTACAATTTGTGGAGCAACAGATCCGTTGTTTGCAAAAAAAATTTAAGGTATAGTTAAATAACGTGAAAGACATAATTTGCAATTTATTTAAGCAATGCAACCTGGGCGACGTTGTTGGCGATTTAATTCCTGTCTCCGGTGGCTTGATGCACAAAATGTTTAAGGTACAGACATCTCAGGGAACTTATGCCGTAAAGTGTCTGAATTCCCAGATTATGAAGCGTTCCGGCGTTTTTGAAAATTACGCGCGTGCTGAAGCTTTGGAAAAAATCCTTGAAAACAATGGTCTTCCTATAGTTCCTGCTCTGACCTTTGGCGGCAAAAAGATGATTGAATCGGAAAACCGGTATTTTTATATTTTTAAATGGCAGGAAGGAAGCATAACAAATGCTGGCAATATTTCAAAAGAACAGTGCTATAAGGCGGGAGAAATACTCGGACAAATTCATACTCTGGAGCCGCAGAATATCGAATCGTTTGAACCAGAGCTTTCTGCTATAGATTTTAATTCGTATCTGGAAAACGCTGAAAAAAAACAAAGCCCGATTTTTTTCATTCTAAAAGATAATATTGATCTTCTCGAATATGCCCAGACCAAACTCAACGAAGCCAGAAAAATGCTTCCTCCTATGAAAGCAATCAGCAATGATGATATGGATCCCAAGAATATCATGTGGCATAAGGGAGAGCCTCATGTAATTGATCTGGAGTGTCTTGGCTACAGTAATCCTATTGAATCCTGCCTGAACCTTTCTCTTCAGTGGTCGGGAACGATAAATGAAAATTTCAATAAAGAAAATCTTTCCGCATTTTTCAAAGGCTATCTTTCCTCTTATGACAACGGCTTCCGTTCCTA
>JAIKVO010000079.1 GCA_024685655.1 Treponemataceae bacterium | reverse complement strand
TCCTGTCTTGTGGATGTCATCAACAAGATCTGGAGTTAACAAGATTGGTTCAAATTTCTTTTCTGGCAAGAAACCTTTAAATCCAAATGGAATTCCATAAATCCGCCGAACCCCATACCTGTTGTAAAGACAGCGAACTACAGCACGAATAACGTCGTTCAAACCCGGACACAAACCACCACATGTACATATTCCAGCATTTACATGCGCTGGATTGAAATAGAGCATTTTTCGCGGGCCAGCCTTTTGAATTAAGTTGACATCGAAAGAGTCTTTTCCATTTGAGGGGTCATCATGATAAATATCAACGTTGTATCTTACATAATCATTATCGAAGACAAAATTCGCAACATGATCTCCAAATTTTTCAGAAAGCTGGGTTAAAGGAGAAGGAACATTGCACTTTCCAAGTGTCTCAACTGTAAAATCAAAAGTTTTCATATATATCCTCCGTAGCAAGTGCGAATCAGCATAAATCAAAAGTCCGCAATTCGTGTTTTTCTATTCTACGCCCTAATGACGTTTTCTTCAACCGTTCGCACTTAAGTTTGTTCATGATGTTTGTGCCGTTTACATCTATCTAATGCCTTGGTATACTGTCAGCGTATGAAACAGACTAAACCGTATTCAGTTATATACTCTGACAATGATATTGTTGTTTTCAACAAAGCTTCAGGCATACTCACCGCATCTGACAGATATGACAAAGACGCTCCACGCCTTGATCTTATTGCCGAGCCGGAATTTGGGCGGCTTATGGCTGTTCATCGCATAGACAAAGACACTTCTGGAATCGTCATTTACGCACGCAATGCCGATGCTCACAGAAACCTTTCTATTGCTTTTGAAAGGCGACTCGTAAAAAAAGTGTATCATGCGCTTGTTCACGGACGGCCCGCATGGGAAACTTACGTTTCACAGGCAAAACTGCTGCCAGACGGAGACGCACACCACCGCACAATCGTAAACAAACGGCTTGGAAAAGCCTCCTGCACTGAGTTCAAGCTTATCGGAACATGCGGTCCTTTTTCGTGGATAGAAGCCCGCCCACTTACAGGACGCACACACCAAATCCGCGCCCACCTTGCGGACTTGGGCATTTCCATCGTGTGCGACCCTCTTTACAGCGGCAACCAAAAGCCGGTAAGACTTTCCGACATAAAAAGGTCTTGGCATGGAGACGTGTACGAAGAGCGTCCTCTTCTTTCAAGGCTCGCGCTTCATGCATACACAATTGAGCTGGCACATCCTATTACAGAAGAACCTGTTAAATTCACAGCACCTTATCAGCGTGATATGAACGCACTTAGAAATCAGCTCGCTAAGATTTACAAAGTCGATCCTCTTGCCGAAACTGAACAAGATGACGATTAAAACTATAAGAAATATGAAACAATCAAAAAAAAGCATTTCGATTCTGATTTATCTGATATTATTCATTAATTGTTCTTTTTCAGTATTACAAGCACAAGAAAACACTCTAAATAACACAGACAAAGGCGCATATTTCTCATTAATTACAGGGGCTGGGGCTCGTTTCGGGGTTTTGACAGAAAACTTTTATGAAATACAGTCAGACGGAACACTCTATAAAAAAAGTTGGCTTACTTGGGAAACTTTGCCACTGTTTTTTGGTACATTCGAGTTTGATACAGGATATCGATTCAGCAAATATAATTCTATAACTCTAAATTCTTTCTTTTCTTTTGGAATACCTGCATTTACCGGTCATATGGCAGATTATGATGCATTTCTTTATGACGGTTGTATTACAGATTACTCCTACCATGACAATTATACAGACAACTTTTTTTCGACAGGCTTTTATGCAAATTTCTGCTTTTTGAAAGGATTTGGAGTTGGTATAGGATTTGAATATCAAAATTTTAAGTTTTATGGAAAAAACGGCTATGCACAACATACTTTTCCTAGATCCAGACACTGGAATCCAGATATGCCCCATACTTCTGAATATGAAGGAAATACTGTCATAACATATGATGTTACTTCTTTTTTTTGGAAACCTGGTCTTGTTTTCCGTCACTCATTTGCAAACAAAGTAAACATAGGGCTTGATGTCTGGGCATATTTATACAGATATAGCAAAGCATATGATATTCATTACAAGTTTGCTCCGAATATTCCTTACTCTTACTTTAAGGATATTGTAGAAGCTTGGTTAAGCGGATTTGAAATCCATACATCAGTTGAATATGCAATTACAGATTTTTATTCAGTTTCTTTCCGTCTCAATGGTGAACAGCTTTTTAATGCATATGGAGATGATTATCTAGGTCCTCCTCCAGATTATAGAATTAACGAAGACTATAAAGGCGGATTTGAGGCTTGGTCAATATCTGGAAGTTTTTCACTCATCCTTAAGTTTTAATTAAACTTAAGCCGTATCGTCTGTATGCGCCGCGCAGCTTGATCTTCAACCGTAAAAATCAAGTTGCCTTTTTTAAGCTTCTCGCCTGTATCTGGCAGACATCCGAACTGCTCCAAAAGCCACCCTCCAATCGTATCAAAATCATCTGACTCAAAATTCTGCCTAAAAATGTTATTAACGTCTGTAATCAGCATATCACCAGGAATTAAAAACTCTGAATTCCCTGTAATACGTATACGTTCTTCTGCTGGCATCGATTTAGTATTGTACTCATCAGTAATGCGCCCGAACACTGCTTTTAAAACATCGTCCATCGTTACTATACCTGTATTGCTTCCAAGTTCACCTACAACAACGGCAAAATTCTGATTTTCTGCCCGGAATCGCTGTAAAAGAGTGACTACAGGTATAGTCTCTGGAATATAGAGAACAGTTCTCTTTATCTTGTCTGTGGTAAATGTATCTCGTGGTCCTTTAAAAAACAGCACATCTTTGTAATGAACAAGGCCTGTTATTGTCTCAACATCGCCTTTGTACACTGGTAATCTTGAATAACCAGAATCTGTAAAGGCTTTTACAGTTGTTTTGTAATCTGCATCCTCAGAAATATACTTTACGAGCGAACGATGTTTTTGTATATCACGAACCCGCAAATCAGAAAACTCGAAAATCTTGAAAAGCATGTCTTTCTCGCCCGATTCAAGAGTTCCTTCTTCGTTACCAACATTTATGAGTGTTTTGAGTTCTTCTTCTGTAATTGAAGGTGTGCTATCCTTCTTTTGTAAATAACTGAAAAGCTTAACGACAAGGTTTGTTATCACGTTAAAAATAGCAATAAGCGGTCGAAACAAAAAACACAGAAACATAAGCGGCAATGCTGAACGTTGCGCCGTCTGTTCTGGAGTGTATGATGCAAGAGTTTTTGGTAAAATCTCTCCAAATGCAAGCATCAAAAGAGTAAGAATAAGAGTGGCTGCCGCGGGACCACTTGAACCGGCAATTTCTATTGCAATTGAAGTCGCAAGAGCCGAAGCAAGAGCGTTCACAAAATTGTTTCCGATGAGCAGTAGTGTAAGCAGATTATCCGGCTTTGATTTAAGCTTCGCAATTGGTGCAGCTTTTTTCTTGTCTTTTTTTAGCATTTGCCGCATTTTTACACGCGAAATACTCCAAAATGCTGTTTCAGAAGACGCGAAAAAAGCCGCACAGCCTATAAGCACTGCTATTACAGCAAGGTAAATAGCTGTTTTCATTTGCCACCCTCACCAGTCTGTTTTTGCATACGGACTTCAATAACGTGTGTACTATCTGCCGAAACAACAGTAAAACTCCAACCAGTTTCAAAAAGGACATCACCCTCTTGCGGAATTCGTCCAAGTTTTTCAGAAAACCAGCCATTGAGTGTTTCGGAACTATCAGCTACAAGTTGAACGCCAACGCGTTCTGCCAAATCTACAAGACGCGTAGATCCACTTAAAATATAACGATCACTAAGAATACGCGAAATTTCTGGTCGCTCGATCGTATCATATTCATCTGTCGTTTTACCGAAAATTACGCGCGAAATATCATCTACCGTCAGAAGCCCAGCTGTTCCGGAATACTCGTCCAACACAATCGCAATTGACTGGTTTTTTTCACGCAATGTCTGTTGTATCGATGACATTCGTTTAGTTTCCGGAATAAAAAGAGCCGGACGCATCACCTTTTTCACCGAAAAATCATTCGGCGTTTCAGTATAAAGCAAAACATCCTTTATATATAGAATCCCCAGAATATTATCGATATTGTCTTCGTAAACAGGAAAGCGCGAACGATGTGTTTTCTGCGATATCTCTATAACATCTCTATATTTAGCAGTAATCGGAATAACTGTCATTTCTGTACGAGGTCGCATTATATCTTTCGCATCAAGATCCGTAAACTTAAAAACTTTATGCATCATTACTTTTTCGTCAGAATCGATAATTCCCTCTTCTTCACTAACTTCCATAAGAGTTTTTATATCTTCCTCAGAAAAAGTCACCTTTTGTTCGCCTGTTTTTATGCCCACAATGCGTGAAATAACACTTACCCCGCCAGTGAACATAATTACAAACGGATGAAAAATCCATTTGCAGAACATGATGAACGGAGAAAGTACTGACGCTGTGAATTCTGGATAATTTGTGCCAAATGATTTTGGGGTTATTTCGCCAAAAATAAGAAGCAATACGGTTGCGACAGCGGTGGCTACCGCTACACCGGAACTTCCGAACCAGTTTACGCAGATTGCCGTTACAATTGAAGAAAGTGCTATATTTACAAGACAATTTCCTATAAGAATTGTATTGATGAGCTGATCTTTTTTCTCAAGTAGTTTGCCTATCCGTATGGCATTTTTATCTTTTTTCTGTTTAAGAAAACGGATTCTAAGTTTATTCACAGAAAGAAATGCACTTTCCGATGCTGAAAAAAACATGGAGAGAATAAGTAGCACTATAGCCAAAACAACAAGAACGACAAAAGAAGTATCAGGCGGAGGTTCTTCGGACATTATTTTTGCTCCGAATTTTGTATCGTCGAAGCAGATTCCAACTCTTCAGCTATATAACTGTCGAGGGTGTTCCTCAATATCGACGCGTTTTCTGATTCAGGATCGGCAGCAATCGCTTTTGTAAGATATTCTTTGAGCAATTCGTTTAACCCACCGTAATAACACATAGTCGCAGCTTTATAATAAGCCTCAAGTTTTTCTTCTGGTTTGAAAAGCGGATTTTCAGCAGCCTCGGCATATACTTTCGCGGCTCCTTCAGCATTACCGTTAAAAAGCATTTCCAATGACGTAACGTGTGTTATTATCAGAGTGTATTTGCCCACAAGCCCAGATTCATTTTTGGGATCAAGCTCTGGTATTGTATTGATAAGATTATAGAACTGAAAAATATAATCTTGTGGTGTAATAGAAACAAGCTTATCGATTACAGTAACTTTTTCCACTCCAGAGGTATGAATCAACATATCATTTAAAGAAGCAATCTGCTTTGATTTTTCGGTAGCATCCGCGACTGCCTTTTCAATTACTTCGTATGCGGTTCCCGGTGTGTAAGACACTGTGTCATAAATCTGATTATATGCCGTCAGAAACAGAATGGTGGGCACTTCTGGAATCGCAAAAATTCTTGATAATTCAAGGTTCTTGTTCTGCTGATCTGAAAAAGTCGTCTCTCCATCATCAAGCGGAATATCAAGACGGCATGGCACATATTTTTTTCCAATAATGCCCAAAAAACTCTCTTTATCCAGAATATCCGCCAAGAGCTGACTGCTAGATTCATCCCAAGATGAACCTTCAAAGACGAGGAAAATATCTCTGTCCGTTTTTAATGCATAATCCCGTGCTGTCTCGTAATCAGAATACCATTTTACTTGGCTTCGATATCCATGAATAACGATAATTAATGCAACACAAAGGACTATTGCAAAAACTGCTACTATGAGGATAAGACTCGTCTTTGAATTCAATTTCTTCATGCAAAATACCGTATACCAGCGGCAAAGATATTCTGGCATTTATCTCCGCCGATGTTCTTTATTATATCACAAGAACTTCCGTCTGGGTTGTTTCCGATGTTTCTTTCTGAATGACCCATCTTACCAAGGATAAGTCCGTCCTCGCTCGTAAGTCCTTCAATTGCGAACATTGAACCATTTGGATTATCTGGCTCATTCATCACTGGAATACCGTCTTCATTTACATACTGGGTAAAGACTTGTCCTTTTTTGAATAAATCTTCCGCCATTTCACGGCTCATTATGATGCGGCCTTCACCATGAGAAACCGGAATCATGTGCGTTTCAGGCTGAAGAACCGTTTCATCCCATGACCACGGCGAGATTGCTGAAACAACGCGTGTTCTTACAATTCTGGATATGTGGCGGCCAATGCGGTTGTATGTAAGGGTCGGCATATCTTCAGTTGGTTCAAGAATTTTTCCGTATGGAAGAAGTCCTGTTTTAACAAGTGCCTGGAAACCGTTACAAATACCAAGGATTAGCCCCTTTCTCTTTTCTTTAAGCTCCATAACGGCATCGGCAATTCCCGGCTCACGAAGAATATTCGCTATGAACTTAGCAGAACCGTCAGGCTCGTCACCGGCAGAGAAACCGCCAGCGAGGGCAAGAATCTGAGTGGTGGAAATCTTTTCACGAAGCCCTTTGAGCGATTCTTCCAAAGCAGCCTGCGTGTTGTTGCGGAAGATGAACAACTCTGATTCTGCACCGGCAAGGTCGAAAGCCCTTGCCATATCGTATTCGCAGTTTGTTCCTGGGAAAACCGGAATAATTACTTTTGGACGAGCTTTTTTGCCTGTGCTGAATGATTTTTTGCGTGCTTCTGCAAGAGAACTGTGCTCTGCCAAAGCGAACTGCGGCAGTTTTTCAACCTTGCCGTTTTTCTCTTCTTCTGCGCTGACTGTAGAAACAGGCGGGAAAACATCTGAAAGCGGCTCTTCCCAAGCTTTTTCCGTCTTTACAAGGTCGATTACAGCAGCTTTTACGCGGATAACAGCTTCTTTAAGAGTCGTTCCGAGCTTTATGGCTTTTGTGCCGGCGGCTTGCTGGAATTCAGCGTCTTTTTCAGCTGGAATTTCCACGATAATTGAGCCGTACAGCGGGATAAAAAGCTGGTAGCACGGACATTTTGCGCTGTCGTGTCCATTCTGGGCAAGAACAGCCTGCTGAACTGTCTTTTGGTTATTGAGTTCGCTGAAGAACGATTCGTCAAACTGGCAGCCGACTTTGTTTCCGAAAGCCATTTTTGTAACAGCTTCAGCAATGCCGCCGGCACCAACCGGGTACATCGCATTGATTACGCCTTTTCTGTTCAGTGAGTAAAGGAGCCTTGCGTTTTCTGTGAAAGCCGCGAAGTCTGGCGTAAGGTAATCTGTATATGGGCTCTGGATAAGATAAACAGACGAACCGACTTTTTGGAAAGCACCGCCTGTGATGTTACGCGCGTTTTCTGTTGTTACGGCAAAAGAAACGAGCGTCGGCGGTACATTCAGGTCTTGGAAAGTTCCTGACATACTGTCTTTTCCACCGATTGCAGCCGTTCCCATCGCTTTTTGTGCTGAAAGTGCACCGAGCAGTGCGGCGGCAGGCTTTCCCCATGCTTTTTCAGATGAGGTGCGCTCAAAATATTCCTGGAATGTAAGGCGGCAGCTTTCTGGGTTACCGCCCATCGCTGTAATGCGGGCGAGCGAGTACAGAACAGCTGTCTGTGCGCCGTGGTACGGGCTCCAAGAGGCGACGCGCGGGTCGTAGCCGAACGTCATCAAGCTTGTAGTCTCTGTTTCGTAAGGCGACAGAACCGGGATTTTTGCGGCACAACCAGATTCTGGCGTAGACTGATATTTTCCGCCCATTGGGAAAAGGACTGTTGAGGAGCCGATTGAGCCGTCGAAACGCTCGGAAAGACCGCGCTGTGAGCAAACCGCCTGTTCGCGCATATTCGTGATCCATGCGGTTTCAAGCGGATTTGTGCATTCTTGGGTTGCGGTGTTTTCTGAGTTTGCGGCGCCCGCGCTGTTCGCGCAACTTGCGCCAGTTTTTGTTGCCTTGTCCAAAAATGCAGCAACGTTCGGGAGCGGCGCACAAAGCGGAGACTCTGCTTTTTTCACTGTGCTTACCGAAGCCTTTGCGTTCCGGCTTGCTCCTGCTGTATCAAGGAAAGCCCTGTCTATATCAACGATGGTCTTGCCGCGCCATTTCATAACAAGGCGATTTGTGTCCGTAACTGTTGCAATTACAACAGCATTAAGGTTTTCGGCGGCGGCAGCGGCAATAAGCGCGTCCGCATCTTTCGCCCGGACTACAATAGCCATGCGTTCCTGACTTTCAGAAATTGCAAGCTCTGTGCCGTTCAAACCTTCGTATTTTTTTGGTACTGCATCAAGATTTATGTCCAGTCCAGGCGCCAACTCACCGACTGCTACGGAAACGCCGCCCGCACCAAAGTCGTTACAGCGGCGAATCATTCTGCTTACGTCGCGGTTTCTGAAAAGGCGCTGAATCTTGCGTTCCTCAACGGCGTTTCCTTTCTGCACCTCCGCGGCCGCCGTCGTAACTGACTTAACTGTATGCGCCTTTGAAGAGCCTGTCGCACCACCGATTCCGTCACGTCCGGTGCCGCCGCCCACAAGGACAACAACGTCGCCAGCTTCCGGCTCCTCGCGTTTAACAACATCAGCCGGAACAGCAGCTATAACTGCACCAAGCTCCATGCGTTTTGCCTCGAAGCCAGGATGATAAATCTCTGCAACTTGGCCGGTCGTAAGTCCAATTTGGTTTCCGTATGAACTGAAGCCCTGTGCGGCTTCGCGGGTAAGCTTTTTCTGCGGAAGTTTGCCTTCGCGTGTCTGGTCGATCGGCTTTGTTGGGTCGGCGGCACCTGTAACACGAAGTGACTGGTAAACCCAAGCCCGGCCAGAAAGCGGGTCGCGTATTGCACCACCGATACAAGTTGCCGCGCCACCGAACGGCTCAATTTCTGTCGGGTGGTTGTGTGTCTCGTTTTTGAACTGGAGAAGCCACTTTTCTATCTTTTTCGTGCCCTGTGTATTCTGTGCGCCGGCTGCGGAATCCGCACCGGCACTGGAAGAACTCGCGACACAAGCCGCTCCAGCAGATGTATCCGTTACATCAACATCAATAAAAATCGAGCAAGCATTTATCTCTTCGGAAAGCTCAATATCATCAAGTTTTCCATGCTTTTTCAAATATTTTGCACCGATGCATGCCATATCCATCAGTGTTTCGGGTTTTGTTCGGTTTTTCGCACGTTCCGCATAAAGTTCACTGCGCATATCGCGATACTCGCCGAGCGACTTCTTTATTGGGTCAGAAAGCTCGCCATCTTCAATATCTATTCCGTCAAGAACTGTGTTGAACGTTGTGTGGCGGCAATGATCAGACCAGTATGTATCAAGCACACGGATTTCCGTTTCGGTAGGATTGCGGCCTTCTTTTTTGAAGTATTGCTGCAAAAACGCAATGTCCGCCATATCCATCGCGAGTCCCATTTTGTCGCGGATGGCAGAAAGCCCAGCTGTATCAAGGTCGATAAATCCCTCAAAAACCGGAATATCACCGGGAACTTCGGTTTGCATTTTAAGTGTTTCTGGAATTTCAAGGTGAGCAAGTCTAGAATCGACAGGATTTATAAGATAATGACGAATGCGCTCAACATCGGTCTCTGTGACATTTCCTTTAAGGATAACAAGTTTTGCGCAGCGCACAACAGGTTTTTCATCAGAACCCGCACCAGAAGCATCTTTCGCACCAGCACCGGCGGTTTTAAGGCCTGACATCAGAATTGAAAGACACTGCGTAGCGGAGTCAGCACGCTGATCGTATTGTCCCGGAAGATATTCCCACGCGATTATCGTGTCGTCTTTTTCAAGCGGTATATGCTCAAAATAGCAGGTGTCGCTCTGCGGCTCAGAAAAAATGCGGATTGCCGCGGATTTCGCCGTCTCATCGCTGATATTTTCAATATCATACCGGTTCAGATAGCGTACACCGGTCACGCCCTCAATACCAAGGAAACCCTTTATCTCAGACATAATCTGGCGGGCTTCGTTCTCAAAACCATGCTTTCTTTCTGTATAAATGCGGAACATTTTCACATTATAATGTTTTTGCTCCGTTAAGACAATGGAGCGAATAAATCCGTGAAGAGAGAGGGAACAACCCACAGCAACATCCAAATATAAACGAATAGTATTTAATATCGTTGATATTCAAAAAATGTAGTGGTAATATGATTGTGTTACATATAACGAGACTGACTGTAAGATATGGCTTTCTTGTTTACGTTTTTTGGAGGACGGTTATGAAAAAACTGATTGGAATCAAAGAAGTAGTTGCTATGGGTATTGGAACAGCTTTGTTTGTAGTTCTTACATCTGTTCAGATACCTATCGGTATTCCCAACACTTACCTTCAACCTAGAATGGCAATATTAGCTTTTCTTGCGGCTGTGTTCGGTCCCATTACAGGTGGTGTGATCGGTATTTTGGGTCATGCTCTGGGAGATGCCATTTTCTATGGCTCTGTTTGGTGGAGCTGGGTATTCCCAGAGGCTGTCGTTGGTGTAGGAATCGGTTTGTTTGCGTCAAAATTTGCCGTACAGGAAGGTGGATTTGTTAAAGCCAAGAATATCGTCATCTTTAACGTAATACAGATAATAGCAAATGCAATCGCTTGGATATTGTTGGCACCAGGTCTTGATATACTGGTTTATGCTGAGCCTGCTAATAAAGTGTTTATACAGGGAGCGTTCGCCTGCCTTGGAAATGTAATTATAATAGGCGTACTTGGAACAATCCTTATTATAGCCTACTCCAAGGTAGTAGGCAGGGCAAAGGGATTGAAGAAAGAGGATTAATGCGTTTGTTTTACCACGGATACCAGAAACGGTTTCCATCGTAGTAGGTGAATATCATTGATCCGACAAAGAAAATAATTATAAAAGCTGTCACAGCTTTATCAACAGAAGAGAGAGCCCGGTAAGAATACCAGGTTCTCTTTTTCTTTTTACCGAATCCTCTTAGGTTCATTGCATCGCTGACCACATTGATTCTTTCCATAGTGGAAAACAGTAAAGGAAAAATAATACTTGCTGTTCTTTTTATTCTTTCCAAAAGTCTCGCTTTTTTTGACATCTCTATTCCGCGGGCTTCCTGTGCGTTTTTTATCCTGACAAAATCGTCCTGGACATCGGGAATATAACGCAGGGCTATTGCAACTGAATAAGCGAAAGTATATGGAATACCGACCTTGTTAAGCGAAGCAGCAAATTCTGAAGGGTCAACGGTAGTCAAAAAGATAAAAACCGCGGGAATAACTGTAAAATATTTTAGCAGCATATTAAATTCGTAGAAAAGTTGTTCGCTTGTAAGCGCGATCTTATCACCGAAAAGCCATAAAAGTTCTGTCCTGCTTCCATAAATCTTGCAGCCTTCATAGGGTGAGAACACAAAAACTAAAAACAAGTTTAAAATCATAAAAAACATTACTGCCTTAAATACTTTCGAAACTTGTTCTTTTTTAATCTTGGCTTTTGAGTATATAACGGCTCCTATGACCAGCATAACGGCAAGAACCCTAGTATCGTAGGTGAGAGCTCCTCCCAGACACCATAAAAGAAAAAACAAAAGTTTTGTGAAGCCGCTTAAGCGATGTATGGCAGTATCTTTTTCCACATATGAAATCATTTTTGTCATACATTCTCTCCTCTTGAAAGCCTTTCTGATTCTATGAAACGTTCTGCGAATTCAGATGCTTCATTTATGCCACACTTAACGGCTAGGTCGTAAAGAGAGGTCTTTTTTAAGTAGGCTCTGTCAGCTATTTCCTCATTCGTAAGAATATTTGCCGGCGTATCATCCTTCAATATCTTATGGTCCGTAAGCACAACAGCTCTGTCCGTATATTCAAGCATTAAATGCATGTCATGGGTTATCATCAGGATTGTGAGGCCCAACTCTTTGTTGAGCTTCTTTAGGAACTCCATGATATCCGTATAGTTTTTGTAATCCTGCCCGGCTGTGGGTTCATCCAATATGAGAATATCAGGCTTCATTACAAGAATGGAGGCTATTGTAACCCGTTTTTTCTGACCGAAAGAAAGCGCGTTTACAGGCCAGTTTCTGAAAGGGTAGAGTCCGCATATCCTTAAGGTTTCATCGACTCTTTTAGCAATCTCATCCTTAGGAACATTCCTTACTTTAAGACCAAGACTTACTTCTTCTCTAATCATTGGTTTTGAAATCATCTGATTTGGGCTCTGCATCACAAAACCGATTTTTTCGCCTCGTTCTTTTATGGACAAAGGAGATATATCCTTTCCGTTCAATAGAATTTCTCCAGAATCGGGCTTGATGAAACCACATAGTAGGGAAGCGAAGGTGGATTTTCCAGCACCATTTCTTCCGACGATGCTTATCATTTCACCTGATGTAATTTCAAGATTTATGTCTTGTAATACGGGTTCCTCTTTTACGTAACTGAAGGAAAGATTTTTTACGGTCAGGACAGGTTCTTTTTTGGGGAGAACTTCTTTTGGCTTCATATTATGAAACCATCTCTGGATTCCTTCGCGATACGGCTCTATGTTCATGGTTTCTATATGCTGGGGCTTGTCGTCAGGGTTCACTTTCATTCCGGCCTGCCTTATAGCGGCTAAATAAAGTGGCTCTCTTATTCCATGGTCAATAAGCACGTTTCCAGAAAGAAGCTGATCCGGTTTTTCATCAGCGATTATTGTACCATCATTTACTACGACGATTCTGTCCACATCCCTAAAAAGAACATCTTCCAGACGGTGCTCTATGATTATGACCGTCAGATCTTTGTTCTTCATGATGGTATCGATTAGGTTGATTGTGCGTTTCCCGGTAGCTGGATCAAGATTAGCCAGGGGTTCGTCAAAAAGAAGAATTTCAACGTTATCAACAAGGACTCCGCCCATGGATACTCTTTGTTTTTGTCCGCCTGACAACGCAGAGGGAGAATGTTTGAGAAAAGCCTTCATATCGATGATATCTGCAATTTCATCAACCTTTCTGAACATTTCGTTTTGCGAAACAGCATCATTCTCAAGCGCGAAAGCCAAATCTTCAGCAACTGTGAGTCCTATAAACTGACCGTTCGTATCTTGCAGAACCGTACCAACGTGTTTGGACATTCCGAAAACACCCTCTTTGGCAGGTTCTAGACCTGCGACATGAATCTCTCCCGTACATTTTCCAGGATAAGAGCAAGGAATAAGTCCGTTTATTATATGAGCAAGGGTAGATTTACCACAGCCGGAAGGACCTGTAATGAGGATTTTTTCGCCTCTAAAAACTTTCAGATTGATATCATGCAAAGTCGGTTCTGTTTGGGAATTATATTGAAAAGAAAACTCTTTAAATTCTATTATGGGGTTCACTGTAAAAATCTCCGATAAGCTCATCTTTGTATATGTACTGACATTACCGTTCACATGGTCTAAATATAATACAACTGTTTGTGCTTTTTTTGAAGTGATAATAAAAACCGCAAGTTGAATTGACAAATGAAAAGAATGCACAAACCCTTTGCTTCCTGTTGATGTATTTCTTTTTGTCATGTATTAATTAGTTATAGAAAGTCTCCTTGCTTGTTGACTTTTTATGGGAGTAATATGAATCACAAAGGAACAATCCAATTAGAAACTAAGCGGCTGATTTTACGAAGGTTCTCGCTCGATGATGCACCGGCAATGTATAAAAATTGGGCATCGGATCCAGAAGTGACAAAGTTTATGACCTGGCCAACTCATAAAGATGTTGGTGTGAGCAGATGGGTTTTAGACAGCTGGCTTCCCTCATATGAAAAGGCAGATTATTATGTCTGGGCAATAATCCTAAAGGACAACGGAGACGAACCTATAGGAAACATTCACGGGTTGCCAAAGGACGATATTGAGGCTGTTGAGTTTGGATATGCGCTCGGCAGAAAGTGGTGGCATCAGGGAATTATGACAGAAGTTCTCCATACTGTAATTGATTTTTTCTTTGATCAGGTTGGAGTAAATAGCATTCGGGCATATCACGATCCGAATAATCCTCATTCTGGAATGGTTATGAAAAAATGCGGCATGAAATATGAAGGAACACTCCGTAGTGCCGACAGAAATAATCAAGGCATTGTTGACCAGTGCTGGTATTCGATTTTACGCAGCGAGTGGGAAAAAGAATCTTAATTTGGGCGTGGCTCCATGCCCTCACACAGTTTACAATTAAAAGATTCCTTTTCTCAAAGCAAATCCTTGGACAAAACTTTGCAAGAAATGACGGGAAAACTCCTCTTTTGAACAGTAAAGTGGTATTATAAGAGGACGAGGTTTTGGCATGGAATGGTTGAGCTGTATTCGGAAAACGATTGATATTCTTGAGGAGCAGCTTCTGGAGAATGCGAAGCTGGACGACGATTTTGATATCGGGAAGGTTGCGCGCGAAGTTGGAGTTTCGGCTTTCTATCTTCAGAAGGGCTTTGCGATTATGACCGGTGTTTCGATCGCAGAATATGTTCGGAACAGGCGGCTTTATCTTGCAGCTATAGATATCCTTTCGGGGCGTAAAGTGATTGACGTAGCTATGGACTACGGATACGACACACCCGACAGTTTTACAAAGGCTTTCTCGCGTTTTCATGGTGTTACGCCAATACAACTGAAGAACGAACCACACAGGCTTAAAACTTTTCTTCCTCTTAAAATCAATATCACAATCCAAGGAGGCGATGTAATGGATTACATTATTGAAGACGCGGCAGAGTTTACTGTCATTGGTTTTGAGCGGGAAATTGTATTTAATCAAGGCTACGAAAAAGTTCCCAAGTTCTGGAATGAAATGAACGGCAAGTATCTGGGAAAAGCGTGGAGTACCTGCCAACCTGAAAATCCAATTGAAGAAGCTATCCTCAAAAATCACATCGGAATGCTCGGCGTTTGTATTGATGACAACGATTCAAAAACCTTCCGCTATATGATTGCCGGCAAATACGAAGGTGGTGAGGTTCCAGAAGGTCTTTCGCTTTACAAGGTTCCAAAAACAACCTGGGCAAAGTTCTTGAGCAAAGGACCTCTTCCCGGTGCGCTACAATCTCTGAATACAAAGATTTTCAAAGAGTGGCTCCCCGGAAACGCAGACTGGGAAATCGCCATGGGCATGAACATAGAGTATTACATGGAAGGCGATTCTTCTTCCCCAGATTACGAAGCTGCAATCTGGATTCCGGTGAAAAGGAAAGGGTAGTTTAGGCAAACAGGGCGTGACCACCACGCCCTTTACTCGCGATAGGAAGTCGCCTTGAAGCTGTGCTATGGATTTTTCCAGCGTTCGTTATAAAGCTTCCTGTCAGTGTCCATACAAGCAAGGAGAGTCGCGGGCGGTTCAGGTTTCAGCCAGCGTACATTAAAACTCATATAGGGTTGAAAAGTCATTAAAAAACAGAGAAAACAACCTTTTATAACTTATAAAGGGTTGAAAAGTGGTTAAAAATACGAGAAAACAACCCTTTATGTTGCAAAAAGGGTTGAAATGTAGATAAAAAGGAAACAACCATCTTGTTTGTTGAAAATATTAGAATATGGTATAATCTATATTACGGAGGTACGATATGTCATACGATATGGTCATAGAACAAGTAAAGAGTCTCCCCGAACAACTTTTAACGTCGGTTTCTGCATTTATCAAATTATTAGAAGCTGAACAAAATGAAATGACTGCGGCAAAAAAATCTCCAAGAGCAAAAAATAGTTTTTTCAGTTTAGCAGGAAAAATACATCTTGACGGCGATTCAGTTACAGAACTTCGTGAAGCGAGCCTTTTATGATTCTTGTTGATACAAATATAATCATCGATTTTTGGGATAAACCTACTGATATTGCAAGAAAAGTTTTCGAAGAAAATGATATAGCAACTTGCGGAGTCATAAAAACAGAACTTCTGCGTGGTAGCAATTCGGCAAACCAATTTGAACAAATGAATGAAGCTCTTGCCGATTTTAATTATCTTTCATTTTCTGAAAATGATTGGATTGAGCTGTCAAAACAGTTTATCATTCTTAAGCAAAATGGACTTGTTGTTCCATTTCAAGACGCAATAATTGCATTTCTTGCAATAAAATATAATTGTGTGCTTTGGACGAATGACAAACATTTCAAACTTATGCAGGCAGTTTTGCCCAACTTAAAGCTCTTTTGTGCCAAGCAGTAATTTGTGATTTGTCTTATTTCTTTGCAAGTACGTCAACCATATCAAATATAACTTTTTTCTG
>JAIKVO010000069.1 GCA_024685655.1 Treponemataceae bacterium | reverse complement strand
GCGGCTTCGTTCACCGCGCTCGAACCGTCAACAACAATTCCGTCAACCGGGATATTCTCACCGGGGCGCACGACGAATAAATCGCCTTTTTTCACATACTCAACAGGAACTGTTTTCTCTGCACCGTCCTCGATTATCACTGCCGTTTTTGGCGCAAGCTTCATCAAGCTTTTTAGTGCGTCAGTCGTCTTTCCTTTCGAGCGCGCCTCAAGCATCTTGCCGACTGTTATGAGCGTAAGAATCATTGCCGCGCTCTCAAAATAAAGGTGGTTCGAGATATGTACTCCGTCCGCCCCCATTGTAAGCGGATCAAGTTCGTATTGTGCGTAAATCATTGAAAAAAGCTGGGCTGTGCTGTATACAAAAGAAGCCGCGGAGCCTAGCGCAACAAGCGTGTCCATGTTCGGCGCGCGGTGAATTACTCCTCGGAAACCGCTAATGAAAAACTTTTGATTTATCACCATTACAATTGATGCAAGAAGAAGCTGCACAAGTCCTGTCATCGCGGGTTTCCCGCTCAAAAACTGAGGAAGCGGCCAGTTCCACATTGAATGACCCATGGAAACGTACATAAGCGGCAAAAGAAAAACAAGTGACCAAATGAGCCTCTTCCGTAGTACAGGAGTTTCCCTGTCTTTGAGCGCATCTTCTACATCCGCCGCTGCGCCCCCTGCATTACCGACCACGCCGGCTGCAGCACACCCTGCGCTTGAACAGCTCCCGGAACTTGATCCAGAAACACCGCCAAACGCTGTTTTGCTTCCGGCTTTTGTGTTTCGCGTGTCTCCCTTTGCTTCGGCTCCGTAGCCTGCATCTGTAACCGCGCGTATAATATCTGCGTCCGTTGCCGTGCCTTCAACACCCATAGAGTTTGTAAGCAGGCTTACCGAGCATGATGTAACTCCCTGAACCTTTGAGACTGCTTTTTCGACGCGTGCACTGCAAGCCGCGCAGGACATTCCAGTAACATAAAATTGTTTCATGTGTTAATCTCCGCTAACTTAATTTAACAAAAAAAACGCTGAAAGTAAAATTTTTTGTTCAAAAGTGCATTTCTATAAAAAACTATGGCAGTGAGCTTCAGATATGCCCTAAAATTATATATTTGATACAGAAAAAACGGAAATTTTTCTGTAAATTCTGGAAAAAATAAGGTTTATGTGTTAAAATCAATATAGGGATTCTTTAAAGTTTTTCTGGCTTGCAAGGGTTCCTGCGTAAGGTTTTTTATAATGAAAAGAGTATCCGTTTCTGTTGTTAAAAAAATATGTTTTATCCTGTTAGGATTATTGTTTATATCTCTCTTTGTCTCTTGTGAATATTTCAATTACAATACCGATTTCGATGTAACGGAATCCGTCATTGAAAGACTGGATAAAGCTACTTTTGGGGACTTTTCTGAGTTATATAAAGACGACAGTATAGGATTATTAAACAACGGAGAACGGTGTATTTCATACTCTACAATGGACCTTATCAGCGGACGGATAAGTAACCCTCGTAATTATTCTCTTGATATTAATTATACTCCTTCAGATGGATCTAGAGTAAAATGCGTTTTGATAAACTCCATGGAAAGACTGGAGAGCGAGTCTCCTAGCAATTACGATATAGCTTTTCTACTCGATGAGCTTGGAAGGTTCCGTGCAAGATTCTCGTCATATTATCTCCATTCAAAAGAGGTGTTGCCTGATAAGCGCACCATTTCTGGAACAATAACGTTGAACGATAAGAACAACGGCCGTGAATTCGATAAACGTGAAATTTCATTCCGCGTAAATACGCCGCCGCCAGGAATCAATGATGATAAAATTATGCTCCAGCGCAATGACGATGGCACGAAATACATCCTTTGTTTTATGTTGCCAAAACCAGCGTCTGTAGATGTCGTTCATGAAATAGATACGCATGCTTTCAGTATGAATGGCAGCCTTGTGTATTTCGACATAGATAGTCGTTCTTTTTATACAGACGCGGAGATGGAAACTCCGGCTGAATCTTACTCTTCCGAAAGACC
>JAIKVO010000043.1 GCA_024685655.1 Treponemataceae bacterium | reverse complement strand
TTTTGGCAATATCGACGTAAGGTCTCAATTAAAATCATATAGATAGTATATCATATTATTTCTTTTTCGTGCAGATTTTAATGTAATCGATTCAGAATAAGGGGCTTCCCCGGCGCAATCTGCGCTTGCACCGGGTCGGGTCTTCCGCACTTCGCCGTCTAACGCGGCTCATTCCTTCGGGCGTTCGTTTTTCTCCGCCCTACGGAACTGCCTTGCGGCAGGTGCTCCATACCTTCGCAGCATAGCTGCTCGGAGACTCGCTCAAAATGCTCCACTGGAGCATTTTGACGGCTAATGCCGTCGCTCCCTACCTAAGCCACGAAAGCGATGACGAAGAAGCCGCAAATCTGTTCCCGTGTTTTGGGAATAAGCTTTGCATATTATATTCCACAGTAAAAGCCTAACAAAAAGGAATAGCCGGAACTTGTAAAACCCGAAGCTAAAAAATGTCGTCAAATAAGCGACAAAAGTTGGCAAAAGATGTTGTATGGTGGTGGTATGGGTAAATTTGTACTATCGTTAACTACAAAAATATAATGATAGTTTATTGTCGTTTTTGGTAAAAAAGTAGCGCAATAAAAAAAATATGATATACTATTGTTGTAATGACTACATTAGATACTGATTTTGATGAACAGGCAAACAAGATAGATGAATTAGTCTCTTGTCCTAAGTGTGGAAAACCCTTAGAACCTACAAAAGAGAAAGGTTATATTTATGAGTGCTCAAATCCATATTGTGATTATAAAGCGAAACAATCAACTTCTTGTGTTGGTGGACCTATCTTTTTAGATATAATGCTAAATTTTTTTGAAAACTGGCTTGAGAAAAGTCAAAATAAATCTCCGAACACTGTGTATCAGTATTCTAAAGCTGTAGAATTTGTGTTTACTTCTTCTGATAACCCTTTTTCAGCTATAAAGGATTTTAAAAAGCTAAAAAATGATGATGTTTTGCTTATAAACAATATTGCGAAGGTTAAAGATTTTGGAATAAGAAACTCTGCTATAAAAAAGTTTGTAGACTTTCTAATTGAACGGCAACGAAAAATATCGCAAGAGAGAAAACGTGATTTGGAGAGTTTTAAAAAATAGGGAGAAATATAATGGATTATTTGGATGCATGGAATTATTTGTGTGAAGAGCATCAAAAAGGTATTAATAAGCTGGAAGCAGCGATTCAGCGTGACTGGGAAAATTATTTTGCAGATCCTGAGTTATTTGGTTACAGTAAGAGTAAAAAAGATATAAACCCTCAGGTGAAACTTATTCTTGGCTCAACAGAGCGAGAAATCCCAGATATACTCATATCTAGAGATGCGAAAAAAATATTTCTTGTTGAATTGAAAACATATTCAACAGAAAAAGAGGAGGAAATTGAAAAGCAACTTTTGAGCTATCTTACACATGTTGATGTTCATTTATCAGTTGGTATTATTGCATGCAAAAATCTATATATTTATTGTTACGACTTTGTTCAGAATGCTAAGGTTATGCTCGAAATCCCTTTCGAAAAGGATAATGAGAATGGTATAAAATTTATGGAGCTTTTTTGTAAGCAAAATTTTGATGAGAAAAAAATTCAAGATTTTATACTAGCTATTCATCTTTCAGCCCAACATATTTCAGAGATAAAAGAAGCAATTTCTTCTGAATTAATTGTGGATTTGTTAAAGAAGCACTTTTTAGAAAAGTTTTCGGAGGAAGAAATAGAAAAAGCACTTCGTGATACCGAAATTAACGTGGAAAGGAAGGAGAAAACTTACCATATAGATAAACAGGTTGGATTGGATATTGGTAAACCGAAAGATGGTAAAAAAACAGTAACAATAAAAGGTGTCGTTTTACCCATTTATCGAAGAGGTGGTTCTTCCGTGCAGGATTTTGTGAAAGAAACATTGAAAACACTGTTTTCCCATAATCTGCTTCCGATAGAAGAACTTAAACGTATGCAAGATTTGGGTTATTGTAGTCAAATCTTCGATTTAAAGTATCCTATACTTCAAAAAGAATGGAATAAATGTTTATATAAAAGTGAGAAAACGGGAAAAATTCATCCAAGATATTGGGGATCAGATTCTTCAAAGAAAATTGGAGGATTTTACATTTGTTCACAATGGTGGAAAGGAAATTTTCCAAAGTATGATGAAAAAATTGCAGCATGGTTATGTAGTTTGGAAAATGATTTATAGACTTCATTTCTAGCTAAGAGGCAGAACTTATGAAAATTATGTATGTTTGTATAAATCGATCTGTTGAGAATATTGGAAAGGTAAAAGGAAGGGAAGACATTTATCAATGTATTAGAAAATATTGGAAAATGTCTGAGGCTGACTTTGAAAAGGCAAAGGAAGCTGATTATGTTGCTGGAGTTGTAGATGGACTTATATACGAAATATGCAAACCACATAATTGGGATTTAGTTATGAATTTTCCAGATATGAAAGATGATGACGAGGTAATAAAACATCCTGATAGTCGATATAGATACGCATTTGTAGCAGAACCGGCTCCTGAAGAAATTAGAAAACAATATCGTGGTAAGAAAATCGATAAAAGGTTTGATAGGTATACAGTTTTTCTTTTTGATTATTGAGAATGCGGGAAGAATTCGCACAACTCCCCACTCCCCAATCCCTTCCAGCTTGTTAATTCTCTCATGCTTAGTTAACCAGTCTTGGACAGCCCGTCCTTTTTCCTCCAGAGCAGATAAAGTGTTCTAGCACAACGTAGGGAGACGGGGAAAATACGCAAAATAACAAAAATTTTCAATTATTCTTCCTCTAAATGTGACATTTTTTAATAGATTTAGCGGAATAATAATTGACAGATTCATACTGCTTTGCTAAATTCTAACTATGTCAAAGACAAAGGTAATCGGAAGAACAGAAGAATATGAACGCTTAAATGAATGTATGAACTCAAACCAGGCACAGTTGGTCATTGTTTATGGCCGCCGCAGGGTTGGAAAAACCTTCCTCATAAATGAATTTTTTCACAATACTTTTGCCTTCAAACTTACAGGAACATACGGAAAAGAAAAAGAAGTCCAACTCAGAAACTTCGCTTCCTCATTAAAACGTCAGACACATAAAGACCCGGCTACACCAAAAGACTGGCTGCAGGCTTTCGAACTTCTTCGCGATTATCTTGAAGCCTTGCCACAAAATAAAAAACAGGTTGTATTCTTTGATGAAATGCCCTGGCTCGATAATCATAAATCAGACTTTCTTTCTTCCTTTGAATGGTTCTGGAATGACTGGGCATCAACTCAGGATAATCTTGTGTTCATTGTCTGTGGTTCAGCTACATCATGGATGGATGAAAAAATTGCAAATAATAAAGGCGGCTTGTTTAATCGTCAAACATGTAAACTGTTCTTGAAGCCTTTCAAACTGGCAGAAGTGGAAGAATATCTCCTTTCAAGGCAGATAAAATGGTCACGATATGATATTGTCCGCTGTTATATGATTATGGGCGGAATCCCATATTACCTGAGTCTTTTAAGTAACAAGCTTTCTTTGTCACAAAATATTGATAAACTCTTCTTTGCGGAAGACTGTGAATTATGGGATGAATTTGAACACCTTTACAATACACTTTTTACAAATAGCGAAAGCTATATAAAGGTTGTTGAATCCCTTAGTTCAAAACGTGGCGGTCTTACTCGTGCGGAAATTGTTGAAAAAACAAAGCTCAATGGCAATGGCGACCTTACAGCCGTTCTAAAAAATCTTGAATTATCAGGATTTATTCGCGTTTCTAATTTCTATAAGAAAGCAAAAAAAGATTCGCTTTACCAGCTTCGCGATTATTTCACAGCCTTTTATTTCCAGTTTATCAAAAATAATTACGGTAAGGATGAACATTTCTGGAGCAATTCCACAGACAATCCCACTCGTCGCACCTGGGAAGGACTTGTCTTTGAACAGATTTGTAAAGACCATATATTTGCCATAAAGCAGAAACTTGGAATTTCGGGAATCCTTTCAGAAGAGTCTGCATGGTTTGTCCGTGCTGATAAAGAGAGTGGTACAGGCGGTGCCCAGATAGATTTATTAATCAAACGCCGCGACCGTGTTATTACAATCTGTGAAATCAAATTCTCAAACGGTGAATATCTGATTACAAAAGATTATGATTTGAACCTGCGGAATAAAGTTGAACTTTTCAAGTCCGAAACAAACTGTAAAGAATCTATTCAGCTTATCATGCTCACTACCTACGGTGTAAAGCAAAACGAATATAGCTCCGTTATTCAGAATCAGATTGTTATGGATGATTTGTTCAACTATACTCCCCAATTCCGTCGAGCCTGTTAATTCGTGATCGTCTTGCCAGCCAGTCTTGGACAAGTTCTGGCGGCTCTATCGGCCAGGCTTCGTCCGCCCATTGCCAAACCCAACGACAAATCGAAAGATACTGATTGCTCCTGAAACTCAGAATTATTCCGTCTCCGTCAGTGCCGGGGTGCTCTTTATCCTCGGTGATTTTTTGCTCCTCGCCCCAGATGCGCTTTTTGGAGTAGCGGGCGGCATATCCGTGCAGATGAATCTTGTAATCAAGGTATGAATCGAAGCACATACAACCAAAAGAGCCGATTGTCATTTTCCTGAAATCATAGTTTTTCGGGAGTGTAAAAACTTCATTCGTCAGTTCCAGGTTCTTCATTTCGCTCAGTGTGTAGCGGCGTGGAGCGTTTTTTACCACATCAAGAGCGTGTAAATTCCAGTTGCCGTTGTCAAAAATGAGCTGCCAAGGCTGTACCCGCCTTTTGTGGGGCGTTGTGTCCGTCAGCGACTGATAATCAAAAACGATGACTAGGTTTTTCTGGAGTGCTTTATCGATAAGCCGCCATGTTTCCGCAGAAATTTCATTGTTCGGTGCACCAACAAAAATAATCCGGTCATTTTCGGGCTTCTTGTTTATCCGTATGTTTTCCAGCGTCAAATCATGGTTTTCAATTGAAAGCGATTCAAAGACTTCCTGTGCTTCTTTGTAGAGCGGGTTCCCTTTCACAAAATCCATCAGCGTTTTTATGAGTTTTGCAGCCTTTGCCGCATTTTCGTCTGTATAAAAGCGGGGCAGGCGGTATTTCGGATCGGTGTAAAAATATCCGTTTGTCTTAAAATCGGTGTCTATTGGAGCTGCATATTTTTCCTGCAACTCTGCAATATCGCGGAAGAACGATGTGCGGCTTGTTTTTATGTTGTATTTATCTCTGAGCTCCGAAATAATTTGTTTCCATTTCAACTTTCGGCCTGATGCGATTATCTCGTCAATCGCCTGATATCGTTTTGCTTTCTCGGTAAAGTCTACAGACATGAAACGCTCCTGCTTGCCGGGTTTCATTCCCGTGAATTGGGAACGGACTTGGTTTATATCTTATATCAACAGTTGGAATTGTCAAGTTTCTGTCGGATGCGCGGGGATTGCACGAAACTCAAATGTCGCCAAAAAAGCGACAGAATTCGACAAAAACTGCGGTAAGTTCTAAGTGTGAAACACATACAAATCTGAAGGAGGCATCAAATAGCTATGAGTTATACATACGAGCTTGGCGGAATGAAAGCACAGTGCATGCTTGACAAGAAATATGGTGAATGCAGCGGAAACTGCTCACAATGCGAGCGGTATGGAAGACTACAAAGGTGCTATAACACTCTTAATGATTTTGAGAAGATGGTTGTTGATGATACGGCGAAGTTCAGATTCAAGAATATGGAAAAGTTGTACAGAATTGACCGGAGCAACAGGCGGTGGGAGACTTTCGGCAGAACTATCTTAATTGGTTTGATTCTGTGGATGCTGTTCGGTATAGCCAAGTACAGCGTGAAAAAATGGCTTCCTGATATCACGGCTACGGATAAAATTATGATTATGGAGGAGTCTGACAAAATATGGGCCACTATTACGGAGACACACGCAAATTTAAGAGATATGAACGGTGATAACAAGGTGAATTGTACGGACTATGCTATTTTGTTCAAGGTAGAATGGGATAAGAAGTATGA
>JAIKVO010000287.1 GCA_024685655.1 Treponemataceae bacterium | reverse complement strand
TAATACTTAATAATCTTAAACCATATTAAAAATTCTTGCAAGTGGAAGAGAAAATAATGAATATGATGCGGTATATGGCAATCAAGAATTGAATAATTCGAATATAAAGAAATATAGAATATAACTAAACGAAATCTTAAGTTTTTTTGAAAAATTTTTTCCTTCATAAGAAATTCGAATTACGATATGTTAAAATAAAGTATGAAGAGCTCAGAAACATCGAAAGTAGTTTTTTAGTTCTATTTTTTTATTTGGAACATATGTTCCGTATTGTTTTTTCGGAGGTTAATTAATAATGAAAAAACTTAGTTTACTTTTCGTTTTAGTTGCAGCTTTACTTTTGTGCGCATCATGTCTTGATACAGAAGGTGGTGTCCTCACAGCAAAAAAACTATGACTATGCCAGCTGCAATAGCAAACATTCCTGTTGGGTCAACGCTTGCAGTTAATGTAGATCCTAATTTTGAGATTCTTTGGGAAATGGAGCCGGAAGATATCGTAAACTCACCTTTCACAAATGATTTCATCGAGGAAAAATTCGAGGAGTATTTCTCTATTAACGGTGGCGCGACAATTGGAACAATCTATTATTCACCTTTCCGCAGAGGAGGTGTAACTCCTGAGTTCCTTAAGGATCAGGTTGAGGGGCTTTTTGAATATTATTTGACTTTGGACAAGGCTACATATTTCCAGCCAAATCCAGATGATCAGAAAGCTCTTTTCTCAACGGCTCCTGCAGATTTCGACTATGAGACATATCCTTATGAGCCAGTGCTCGTTGCGGGCGGAACGGTTATACCTCCGACATTCGTACTTGCAGATGATCCTGCTGCGGCTGATTATACTCTTGATGTGTACTACAAGCTTGACGCTACGGTTTATCAGGTCATCGATTTTGATCAGGGAGACGGATACCTCAAGGATTACTGGGATGATGACAGAAGACATCTTAAACAGGCTGGCGATGTTTACATGTTCTACGATGTGCTTTGCAACTACAAGCTCATCAACAATGCAACCGGTGAAGTTGTTTGTGAGGCTATGACGGATCAGGGAGATGCTAATATCAAGAAGAATACAAGATACAGCAATTTTGGTACAGAATTCCTTACAAATACAGATGATCCGGCTACATTTCTGAATAATTACGACTTCAATGATAAAGCTGTTGATTTTGTAATACAGTCTGTACAGTCTGTTCTTCCTCGTCTTAGAACTCTTTGGTACTGCAACGCAGACGATATGACAGTCGTTTATCCGGAAGCAACTGCTGAGTAATAGGTAGTTCGGAAAACTGAAGTTTTTCGAACACAAATAATACTTATCGTCTTATGCCGGAATTGTTTCCGGTGTGACCGAAAGCCGCATTTCTTAATCATGAAGTGCGGCTTTTTTTTGTCTGGTTACGGATTTACAGATGATGAAAAATGCAACCTGCCAGCCTTTTACAGATATTGCGTAACTGGTAGGTCCCTGAGCGGAAAGCATTGACGAACATGGAGAGGAACGGCTTTCCGCTCAGGGTGCCAGCGAAAGCAATATCTGTAGCATTAGTTGAAGATATGATTTTTCGCCCATCTGGAAATCTCTTACTTTTTACGCTATTTTTTAATAAGTAGGTAACACTTTTTTATCCCCATAGTGTTTGAATTTATGAAAACAGGAAACATTGCGCAATGAAAAAAAACAACGATGCAGCATCTGTTTCGATGAATGATTTTGCTGCACTGTATGAAAAATACGGACCGATGGTGCTTCGCCGCTGTCGGTTTTTACTGAAAGATGAAGAAAAGGCTCTTGATGCAATGCAGGATGTGTTCGTTCGTATTCTAGAGAAGCGTACGACGCTTTCATCCGTGTGCTCCAGTCTTTTTTATACGGTTGCCACTCGTGTATGTCTGAACAAAATCCGTTCAGACAAAATACGTTCAGGTCCGTCTGTTGAAAACCTTGTGATCGAAATTGCCGACAACGTTACGGCGAATCACGAGGATGTGGCAGATACATCGGCTCTGCTTGATGTTATTTTTTCGGAAACGAAGGAAGACACAAGAGAGATGGCGGTTCTTCACTATGTAGATGGGTACACACTTGAAGAAACAGCCGAAAAAATGAATATGTCGGTATCTGGGGTTAGAAAAAGGCTTTCGGTATTGAGGGCGAAAGCCGTTGCATGCGTAACTATGGTTATGTCTGTATTTTCTGGATTCATGAATATTGGCAGGGGATAAGTGCTATGGGAAAAAGAACGAGAATTCTTGAACAGATTAAAGCTGGGGAGCTTCCTGCTTCCGAATATGCCGAATTTTCCGACACAAATGGTAGCAATCTTTTTACAGAGATTTCTGCGCTGGAGGAGTCAGATCGCGAGATATTGGCAGCATATCCGGCTTCTGCAATGCAGGCTGCTGTTGCCGCGAAGCTTTCTGGATCTAAGTTCACAAAAAAACATTTCAGTTGGAATATACAGCATATAATTGCTTGCGCAGCTGTTCTTTGCTTTGCGCTGATGATACCTTTTTTTGTCAAAAAGGGAAGCGGTGCTAAAATGGCTGATATTGCCGCTCCTGGAGAAGGAATAACGCTTGGGGCTGCGGTGGATGAAAGTCGTGCTAAAGGTGTTGGCACTCGTATGTATTTATACAAAAAAGTCGGTGAGGATGCCGTTAAGCTTTCCGACAGTGACAGTGTTTCTGCCGGTGATATAATCCAGATAAGCTACATAGCATCCGGTGCTAAATATGGTGCTATAGTTTCTGTTGATGGCAACGGTGTCGTGACTCAGCATTATCCTGAGTATGGTTACACGTCTGCGCTTCTAGAAACCAATGGTGAAATTCCGCTTGATTATTCATATCAGCTTGATGATGCTCCTTCTTTTGAGAGATTCTTACTTATTACTGGAGACAAACCTTTTACTGTGAGTGGAATTGTAGATGCTGTTGATTCTTTTGATAATAAAAATATGTCCATTAAGGCAGATTTTTCTAAATATCTCCCGAAAAACCTAAAGATAACTGAACTTCTGCTTCTTAAGAAGTAAAACTAGGAGAGTAATTTATGAAGGTTATTAGAAACATTGCGATTTTGTTTTTGCTTTTTACTATATGCTCGGTCAGTGTTTTTGCTGCCGAAACAAACGGAACTTCCGGTTCTATAGAGCGTTATGCACTGTATGTAGCATCCAACAGGGGTGGGGAAGATCGTGAAACTCTAAAATATGCCGGAACGGATGCGGAAAGCCTCGCGAAAACAATGATAGAGATTGGCGGTGTCCGCAAGCAGAACAGTTTTATTCTTGTAGATTCGACTCGCGAAGAAATTGAAGGCGCGTTCGACAACATCACTTCTATAATAGAAAGAAACAAGTATAAAGCAAAACGTGTGGAATTCCTGTTCTATTATTCAGGACATTCTGATGAGGAAGCGCTTCTTCTTGGAAACGAAAAATATGGATATTCTGATTTGAAATCTGATATTTCGAATGTGCCGAGCGATATTCACGTCGTTATGCTTGATTCCTGCTTTTCCGGTAATTTTATCCGGGCGAAAGGCGGCTCCCGTCAGAAGTCGTTCCTTGTAGATGACGCTTCTGTCGTACAAGGCCATGCATACCTTTCTTCCAGTTCGGAAAGTGAAAGTTCTCAGGAATCGGACGTTATAGGAGCTTCGTATTTTACACACTCGCTTATTACAGGGCTTCGCGGAGCCGCCGACACATCGGGAGATAACCGCGTTTCTTTGAACGAGCTTTACTACTATGCGTTCAACGACACGCTCGCAAAGACGGAAACTTCAGTTATTGGTCCTCAGCATCCTTCGTTTAACATAACGCTTGTAGGTTCAGGCGATCTTGTGCTTACAGACCTTTCTGATGCCGAGGCTATGATTATTCTTCCGTCTGATGCAGAAGGCAGATATCTTGTGCGAACTCTTGACGGACGGCTTGCCTCTGAAGTCAACAAGGTTCGTGGCAGTCAGCTTTCAATAGCGTTGCCTGCCGGATATTACACGGTGACAGTTGTTACTGCCAACAGTACTGGCCAGACGAACGTAAGGCTTATTGCAGGAAATTCGTTCACGCTTGCTTCTGACGGCATAAAACAAGTTCCTCTTACAACAGGCGTTGCGCGCGGCGGTGCAGTTTTGTCAGGAAATGTTTCCGGGGATGCTGCGAACGTTGCGGCTGCTGGAGCGATGGCTGGTACAGCAGGTACAGCTGGGGCGGCAAATGTCGCCGGAACAGCCGGAATTGCAGAAACTATCACGAGCATTGTAGGCGATACTTTAGAAGCGGTTGGTTCAGCCTTATCTGGAGCAGGAGCAGATTTGTCAGGAGTATCAGGAAACAGTGCATCCCGTGTGTTTGGTTACGATAATTCTTCCCTTGATACAGAAGAAAGAAATGTCCTTGAAAGAGCAAGAAAGAACGCCGCGCGCAATTCAAAGACTACATCTTATGATGACGATGACTATGATTATAATACAACTTCCGAAAGAAGCGGATACGGCAGCACCGGTTCTGGAAACGGTGCTACTACGTCTTCGCAGGTGGACTATGACCCGATTAGTATATCGGTATTCCCTGGATTCTCTATACCGGCTGAATACGATAATGTAAATATCGCAATTGGTTCGCTTTATATAACTAACGAGCGCATTCGTGGTTTCCAGGTTTCTGGATTAATCGGTTCGGTAAAACAGGAGCTTTCTGGTATACAGGTTTCGGGTTTATTAAGCAAACTTGGAGGAATCGGAAGCGGTATAATGGTCGGTGGCTTGTTGAATAATACGAAAGGTACTTTCCGTGGTGTTCAGTATGCAGGCCTTGGTAACTTCGTTACCGGTGATATGCGCGGTTCACAAGTAGCTGGTTTCATCAACAAAGTTAGTGGCAGCCTTCAAGGTATGCAGATTGCAGGGTTTATCAATATCGCTGGTAATGTGCAAGGTTCACAGATTGGTATTGTAAATATTGCTGATTCTTGTTCTGGTGCTTCAATTGGTATTTTCAACTATATAAAGAACGGAATAAACTCCTTCTCTATGTTTTATGAGAACAAAGATTTTGGTATTCAGTATCAGGGCGGTACAAAGACGTTCTTTACGACTTTCTTAACAAGTGCAATCACGCCTAACAAGAAAGAGAATAAGAATTATTTTGTAATGGGATATGGAATTGGTACGCAGATTGGAGGAAGCTTCATCAATTTTGATATTGAGGTTCTGAGCAAATACATTCTTGATATAGATCATGTCCGTTCGAAGTTCGAATCACTCAAAAACATTGATGATTCTGAAACAGACAATGCAGGAACGGTTTTGAAAGACACTTTCAGTGAGTTTTCAAAGAGGTTCTATCCTTCTGCAAGGGTAACGGCAAACATGAGATTCGGAAATCATTTTGGTATATTTGCTTCGTTCAACGCAGATTTGCGGGTGAACGGTTGGAATGATAAGGTGTTTGATTACTGGTCTGAAAAAGCAGGACAATATGATTTCCCGATTCATGATAATCCTTGTTCTGTTCGTACATACTGGACATTCGGTATAAAACTCTAAATGATCGTGGCAATTTAGAGGGGGCGATTTAGCCCCCTTTTTTTTGTACATGAGCCGGTGCGGCTGCTATCAGAAACACAAAAAACCACCCGCATAGCGGGTGGTGGGTAACGGCTTATAGCAAAAGGCGTAAGTACTTTCCCAATCCTTACAATGCTTTGTTTATTTCTTTTGTTTTTTTTCTATAATAAAGCATGAAGCTTATCCAAATTATTATGTAGACAACGATAAAAACGCTGAACCAGATTATCGTGCTGATTACAGTGTGTGGGAACCAGCCGCAAAAAAAGCCGGAGAAGAACATTATAATCGACATGATAATAAAATGAAGGGCAGTCTGTGCCAGAATGCTCCATTTATCCAGTTCGAAAATAATGGTTGTAGAGGCAAAAGTCAAACCGATTATGCCTGTGATAAAGTATTGCACGATTACGGCAGCGATTTTTGTTGATGAGATGGACACAAGGTACTCCGAAAACGGATAATAGTTTCCGTCGCCTACAAAAAGTGATTCTATTATCAGAATTGTCTGACCGATGAATATTCCGATCATAAATCCTAAAACTGCGCGTTTAATACATTTTTTCAGCATTTTTAACCCTCCTGACCATGTTAAGCTGGTCTTTAATCTTGTTCATGTATCTTCTAGAAACTATTGCATCTTTTCCATTCGTAAAGTTCACTTTGATTATGCCGCTGAGCGACATATCGAGTTTTGTAGCTTTTGAAAAGTTCACAATATCCGTGTTCGAGATTCTAATGAAATCTGTCCAGCCGCATTTTACAGCCAACTCTTCAAATTCGTAGAGTCTCATTTTTACAAGCAGTGTTTCGGTTTCGTTGCTGTCGTCTGACCGCGCTTCCATGTAGACTTTTTTATCTGCGCTGTAAATGCGGAAAATATCGTTCTGCTTTACTTGGATGCAGTAATCACCATCCCATCCGTTTACAACTGCGGTACGGCCAGTTTCGTCCATTCTGCTTATTTTTTCCGCGATATCTTTTATGCCCTGTGTTTCGTTTCGTGTGTGGATAACACAGTATGGGATATCGGTACTTTCTATCTTGATTTGCGTTTTCAATCATGACTCCTGTTATGCGCAATGTGACTTTATTTAAGTCACACCGTGCACTGTTCGGTTATGAATCTGTTAATTGAAGCTCCTGAAACCTATTGTAAGTGCAGGGCTTGATCTTGAATAGCCTTCAAAGTCAGATTTGTTGCCGCCAACAAGAAATCTGTTTACTCCGCCGAACTCGATGACGAACGCAGAGTTTTGCTGGAACTGGAATTCAAAGCCACCACCGAACGCAAGGTTTATCATCCAAGGCATTTTGCCGAATGGGTGTCCTGCGCACGAGAACAAGCCCAAAGCACCGCTGATGAATCCGTAGCTTCTGACGATGAAACCTGTGCAGTTTGTCCGTCCGCCAAGAATCAGTTTGTTGCCGATTTGTGCGCCGCCGAATTCCAGACAATCAGGATGTGCCGAGCTACTTTTTCGTAAGGTTCCTCCTTCACCCTGCAAAAAAATGCAGTCTCGCATGACAAATGTCTTTTCTTCCGGCAAACAGTTTATGCCGAACTCACCGAATCCACCGCTGAAGTCTTGACCGCAGCTCCAGAATCCGCCGCTAACAAAACGGTAATTCATGTTTGCAGAAGAGAAATCCTGTGCAAACCCAACACTGCATAAAAATGCTACCAAAACTAAAATGAATGATGTCCTTTTCATGATTCGCAGTATAGTAGTTTTTGTTTTTGGCGTGAGTTTTTTTGCGACAAGTGGCAGTTTATTGGGACAAGTGGCAGAAAATCTGTTTTTATTGGTGCGGAGCTACGGTAGCTACGCTACCTTAATCAGTTTTCCGGTCTTCCACGGCCCGCTGACGCTTGGTCTTTTTGCCCGCGAGCGGTCAAAAATCCTCGCCTTCGGCGACCGTTCCAGCCCGGCGCGTGCATATT